>CALATC010000232.1 GCA_937891475.1 uncultured Granulicatella sp.
CTTTCGTTTCACCAGGTTTTTCTTGAATATCCTGAATAATATTCATAATACTATCGTTTCTATCTTTCCCACCTGAAACAACACGAATTTTTTCTTTTTGTGTTGGCACAAATTTATTGATTAAATCTTCAAAGTAAGTCATCCAATTTGGATGAACGGCTACATAAATCACATCAATATCTGGAACAAATAAAAATTTCTCGACAGTATGCATAATAATTGGTTTTTTACCTAATGTTAAAAACTGTTTAGGCATATCTTGAATTCCCATACGAGTTCCCGTACCACCAGCAAGTATTCCAGCGTAAATCATTCGACTTCCTTCTTTCTATGGTGTAGTTAAATATAATAAGTTTTCTCTTTGTTGTAATAATGGATATGTTGTCACGGATTTTTGTCCTAAATATTTACGGATTAAATTTGATTTTTCTAGTAATTCTTCATCTGTTGCATAAGAATAATAAATTTGTTCTCCAATCGAATTCGTTAATAATAATGAACGTTCTTCAATAAATGCTTGTTCTAAATTATCAAATGACGGTCCATAAGTATTTTTTAAAGCCATAATTCTACCAATTGGAATATCTGTTTTAACATTGTTTTTGACAGCATTCATAATTTTTTCAAAATTTGTAATAGAATTAAAGGACATCATTTTTTTCACTAACTGTTCAATGACAATTCTCTGACGTTTTTGACGACCATAATCTCCTTCTGGATCATCATAACGCATTCTTGCAAAGCGTAAAGCACTTTCTCCGTCTAATAATTCTGTTTTTCCTTCTACAAATGAACGTTCTTCATAAGTGAAAGTTAGTGGACTAGTTACTTCAATACCGCCTACTGCATCTACAAATTCCATTAATCCTGACATATTAATTTCCATATAAAAATCAATGGTCGTATCAAATAATTTTTCTACAGAATTAATCGCCATTTTAGCTTGTCCATATGCATATGCATGATTAATTTTATCATACGTATTCATACCAACAATTTCAGTATAAGTATCACGAGGAATACTTAATAATTGAGCTTTTTTATCTGTAGGATTGGCTGTTAATAACAGCATTGTATCACTACGTCCATCTTCTGTAGGACGTCCATATGCCCCATTATCAATCCCTAATAATAAAACATTAATAGGTTTAGCATTTTCAATGATTTCTTTTGCTTCTTCTTCTGTACGATTCCCTACATCTTGTGTAATTGTATTCACTGTTTGATGAAATAAATTCAGCTTATCAGCAAAAACAATAGAAGCTCCTACTAATAAAGCTGTCATCAGTATAAAAATAAATAACAGTTTTCCTTTTTTCTTTTTATGTCTCCGTTTTGAACGAAGACTAAAATCGTGATGTTCTACCATTTGCTTTCCTCAAATTCTATTTATAATATTGATTATTAATTGTTTGAACCATTTGCTTCTGTTGGAGCAGGTTTAGGTGCAATTGTTGTATTAGTTGGTGCTGGAGCAAGCTCTACTGAACTTGTTTCAGTTCTTGTAGGTGCCACAGTCGTTGGTTGACTAGGTTGAGCCGGTTGAGAATTTTTTGTCGTTTCAACTTTTCTATCATCCGTTTTTTGAATAGTTGATGAAGTTGTTGTATTCACAGTAGTTGGTGCTACTGGAGTTACAGGTGTAACAGGTTGCTGATTTTCAACTTGAGGTACTGTTGCAGGTTCAACATACTCATCTGCAATTTCCTCTTGATAAAATACTGGATTTGATGGTTGATGATTTTCAACATCTGGTACAATTTGTGTCTCATTTGTTTCAATATGTTTTAATGTCTCAACTTTTTGTAATTCTAGATTTTCACGTAATACATTTGAAATACGTAATCTTTCATCTTCTGGAACAACAAAATAGTAAATTCCGCCAATCATTGTACCTGCTCCACTAATTTTATCACTTTCAAAATTTTTCAAAGCCTTTGGATAATTATTTTTAACAGATAGTAATTTATCTAATGTGAAGTTTGTTCGAACCGAATTTTCTAAAGTTTTTAAAATCTCTTCATATCGAGTGACAGAAGTGATATTTAATAATTTTTCAACTAATTTTTGAATCACATATTGCTGTCTCTTTTGACGTCCCATATCACCTTCGGGATCATCATATCGCATTCTTGCATATCTTAAAGCTGCTTCTCCATCTACATGACGATCAACACCTTCTGTAAATGATTCTCCTTCATAAGTAAAAGTTAATACTGGAGTAATCTCTAACCCTCCAACAGCATCCACTAAGCCCATTAATCCACCCATATCGACCGTTACATAATAATCAATTGGAATATTTAACATGTTTTGAACGCTATTAATTGACATCTTTTCTTGTCCAAATGCATAAGCATGATTAATTTTATCATTAGTTCCATAGCCAATAATTTCAGTATATGAATCTCGTGGAATACTTACGATTGTTGTTTTTCCTAGTTTTTCATTCACAGTTACAACTAACATTGTATCACTACGACCAACTTCTGTTCCACGTCCATAAGCTCCATTATCAATCCCTAATAATAAAACAGAGAAACTGTCATTATCCGTAATTTCTTTTTCACGTAAATTAACGGTTTCTACTTCTTGGTGAATCGCATTTTCCACTTTTGCTAATCGAGCACGAATATAAGCTCCTGTTACCGTAATTAATGTAGCTGCCAGTACAATAAATAATATTGTCCATTTTCTTCTTTTATTTTTTTGAATTTTTTTATGAATATGATTTTCTAATCTGCTCAAACTGTTCAACCTCTCTTTTATCTAGAATCAATTTATTATACCATAATTCCTCTTAATCATGAGGAGAGATTTACTACTTTTTAACAATTTTACTGTTTATTATTTTCAAAATATGTTTTCTTCCACCAAAATCCTTCAATCCAGCCACGAATAGTTCCAATTCCATAAGAGATATGGACAGAAATCATCATAAATGGAATCAACAATCGAGTGATATCAAATGGATGTGTTGAAATTTCGAAAATAGATAAACCGATAATTGCTAATAAATAAATACTCACTAATAATAAGAACGGTAATGTAGAAATTCCTGCAACTAAAATAGTTGCTAATAAAGTACTTACAAATATTCCAGGTACAAAATGGAATAAAGATAAGCATTCTCGACATACATGACTTGTTAATCCAATCCAATAACCATTGCCATATTTTTGTTTTAACATTTTTGAGAATGTTGGTCGAATATATTGGAAAGATTCTATTGAAGTATCATACCAAATTTTAAATCCATTTTTACGAATACGATAATGAAACT
>CALATC010000233.1 GCA_937891475.1 uncultured Granulicatella sp.
AAATAATGATGGTCAGCAGCAATTTGAGAAATCCCTCGAATAACTTCAGGGAAGAAAGAGTTTTGATAAAACGCATCTGTATCCCTTGGAAGAACAACGCCAATGACATTTGTTTTATTACTAGCTAAACTTCGTGCATTGAAATTAGGATGATAATTAAGAGTTTCCATTGCTTGTCGAACTCTTTTTTTAGTTGCTTGACTAATACTTGATTTATCTTGAATTACTCGTGTAACCGTTGAAGGTGATACTTCCGCTAGACGTGCAACATCCTTAATCGTGACAGCCATTTATGTTCCTCCTTTTTTAAAAAATTAACCATAAAAAATCTGGGCAGGAAAACAAAGTTAACCGGCCCAGAGTAAAAATCATCTTAAGATTTGATAGCTCCGTCAACCATACCTTTCATGATATGTTTTTGAGCGATTAAGAATAGGATAATGACTGGTAACATAATTAATAGAGTAGATGTTAAAATCATATCCCATTGTTTTGTAAATGATCCTGCAAAGTTAGATACTGCGATTGGAAGTGTTTGAATTGCATTCCCTTTACCTAATAATAATAGAGGTAATAAGAAGTCGTTCCAAATCCAAATACCATTTAAAATTAAAATTGTGACATAGATTGGTTTTAAAATTGGTAATACAACATAGAAGAATGTTTGCATTTTATTACATCCATCTAATTCAGCAGCTTCTTCGATTTCTAGTGGAACACCTTTGATAAATCCATGGAACATGAATACTGATAGAGACATCCCAAAACCAGTATAAGCGAAGATGATACCTGGATAAGTACGTAATAAGCTAAATCCAAATAATGGATTTGTAATTGTGTCACTTAAAATTTTGAACCAAGTAACTAATGGATACATTACAACTTGGAATGGAATTACCATTGATGCTACAAAGATAAAGAATACAACAGTTGATAATTTAGAACGGTAACGAACTAATCCCCAAGCAGCTAATGCTGAGAATAGAGTGATTGTTACTAAAGAAATAACTGTAATAATTGTTGAAGCAAAGAATGATGATGGGTATTTAATGGAAGGGTTGTTCCAAATTGTTACCGCATTTGTCCAAAGTTGTCCGAAACTTGCTGGCCATGATAATGGACTTGCTAAGATTTCAGCAGAGCTTTTAGCTGAGTTAACCACTAATAAAAAGATTGGACTTAAGAATAATAGGAATAAAACAGCTCCAAAAATTTCTAAAAGTAATAAGCCGAGTTTTTGTTTTTTCATTATAAGTCAATCTCCTTCCGTTTAGTGATTGTTGTTTGAACAACACTAATAACTACTAAGATGAAGAATAGAATAACTGCACGAGCTTGACCTTGTGCCATTAAGTTATCTCCAGAGGCAGTGTTATAAATGTTCATTGTAATAAACTCTGTACTTTGGATAGCTTTATCATGCCATAATAGAGATGGTCCACCACCAGTAAGTGAGAAGTTTACATCGAAAATTTTAAATGAGTTTGTAATTGTTAAGAATAGTGATACCGTAAATGCAGGCATTACCATTGGGATAATAATATGTTTTAATCTTTGGAAAGCATTTGCTCCATCAAGAGAAGCAGATTCTACTAAACTTGAAGGTACATTTTGTAATGCTGCAAAGTAAATCATCATAATATAACCAGCATATTGCCAAGTATTTGTAATAATTAATGCCAATACAGCTAATTTAACGTCACCTAAAAATAGATTTTCTACTAAGAACTGACTACCAATTGCTGAACCTAAAGCAGGGAATACTGAGTTATAAATGAATTGCCAAATATACCCTAATACAAGTCCCCCGATAAGGTTAGGAATAAAGAATCCAGCTCTGAAAATTTCACTTAATTTAATTTTACTAGATACTAGTAAAGCTAAACCGAATGATACAAAGTTTACAACGACTACGTTAAATAATGCGAAAATTACAGTAATCATTAATGAATATTGGAAACGAGTATCAGCAAAGCTGTCTGTAAAGTTTTTTAATCCAACAAAGTTAATTTTAGTTTGAGTAACACTCTTCCAGTCTGTTAGGGAATAATAGAAACCTAAGAAGAAAGGTACAATAATTACGAGTGCGAAAATGATAAATGCCGGTAGCACAAGCCAGTAAAAGGTACGTCTTGCGCGATCGTCACGACTAAGAGCTTTTTTATTCTTAGACATGTTAGGGTTCCTCCTTTTATGTATTGCTGAGGTATTAATAACAGCAAACCCACAACGACCGTTGTAAGTAGTTGTGGGCCTGTGTTACATACTTAATTGTTATTTTTGAAGTAAGCTTGGTACTTCTTTGATTTGATTTGTGATCAATTCTTGGAATTTAGCTTTGTCGATTGAACCTTGAGCGTATTGTCCGTAGATTGGTCCTAATTTACCCATTAAGAAGTTATCAGGCATGAAGTATGGGTTATCAAATGAATATACTGGTTTTTTAGCAGCAACCCATTCAGCTAAGAATTTAGATAATGGAGCGCTAGGCATTTCTTTAGAAGTAGTGAATGCTGAGATCATGTTAGCTTTGTTTACTGTGTAATCTTGACCTTCTTTAGTATCAACTAAGTCAGAGAAGAATTTGTTGATTGAATCTAAAGCTTTAGTATCTTTGTTAACTACATAGTAAGATGGAGCACCAATGAATAATCCATCAGCATTTTTGTCTTTACCTAAAGTTTGGTAAGGGATGAATCCCATTTCGAATTTAGCATTTAATTGTTTTAAGTTAGGATCTTTCCAGTTACCTTGGTGTAAGAATGCTGCTTTACCACTAGCAAATGCAGAGTCCATATCTTCTTGTGTACCAACTGTTAATAATTTTTTCTCAGTGTGTTTGAATAATAATTCAACCCAGTCAGCATAGTTTGATAAACGAGCTGGATCAGTTTCACCTTTAACTACTTGTTGAGTAATTGTACGGTCGCCGTTTGGTAAACCAGAACTTAAGTAAGCAGCGAAGTCGTGGATACCCATGATCCAAGTTTCACCTTCTTTAGTAGCAGTAGCTACTACTGTAGATAAACCTAATTCATCTTTTTTGCTTTCTAATGTATCCATTGCTTTTTGAACTGCATCAAATGAAGTTAATGAAGCAGGGTCGATTCCAGCTTTAGATAATACTTCTTTATTATAAGCTAAACCATAACCTTCAACAGATACTGGGAATCCATAAACGTCATTTCCTTGTTTGAATTCGAATTCTGTTTTGTCAATCCAGTCACCTTTAAGTGGTTGTAAGTTGTCTTTCCATAAGTCGTATCCAGCTTGACCTTCAATTACGAATACGTCTGGAGCAGTTCCAGCAGTAAATTCAGTTTTTAATTGATCTGAAATTTTACATGAACCAGAACATGTTTTAATATTTACTGTAACTCCGTTTTTGTCGCCCCATTCTTTAGCGTATGCTGTTAAGGCATCTTGAATTTCACTCTTGTTACTATATAAAGTGAATTCTTTTTTACCTTCAGAAGATCCTCCTTTTGAAGAGTCTGTTGATTTGCTGCCGCAAGCTGCTAATGCTAAACCAGCTAAGCCGACAACGAATGATTTTTTAAGCCATGTGTTTGCCATTATTTTTTCCTCCCTTGAGATATATTCAGTTAACGCAAACGATTTCTTAACTGGCTTTAGTATACCCCTTTCAGAAATCGTTTGCAAGAGTTTTTTTGCAAAAAAATAAAAAAATTTAGCGTTTACATTTTTGGTGAGGGAATTTAATTCAAAAAAATCAAGCTATATATAGAAGAGATTTTTTCTTTTTAGTGACAATTTTTTTATGGCTTTTATAAAAAAATAAATTTCTACTTGCATTTTTATTTTTTTTCTACTAGTATTAAAGCAAACGATTGCGTAATTGAAAGACTACGTATCTAAAATTAATAAAGAAAAGAGGAGTAATACTTATGAAGGAAAGACAATCTGGTGTGTTAATGCATATTTCATCTTTACCAGGGAAATATGGAATTGGTTCATTCGGAAAATCTGCTTACGATTTTGTTGATTTTTTAGTACGTAGTAAGCAAACTTATTGGCAAATTTTACCATTAGGAACAACTAGTTATGGAGATTCGCCATACCAATCATTTTCAGCATTTGCTGGGAATACACATTTTTTAGATTTTGAGACTTTTGTAAAAGAAGGTTTATTAACTGAAGATGAATTAGCAGGAAATTGGGGAGATGATTCTACTACTGTTGATTATGCTTTGGTTTATGAAAAAAGAAGACCTATTTTAGAAAAAGTAGTTCAACGTTTCTTAGAAAAAGAAGATTTAACAGATTACCATCGTTTTGTGGAAGAAAAAGCAGAATGGTTAGAACCATTTGCTGAGTATATGGCGATTAAAGAGAGTTTTGATATGAAGAGTTGGTCGAAATGGACTGATGAAGATATTAAACGTCGTAAACCTGAAGCTTTAGCTACTTATCGTGAAAAATTAGCAGATAAATTGGAGTATCATCGTGTGACTCAATATTTGTTTGATAAACAATGGAAAGCATTAAAACAATATGCGAATGAACATCATATTCAAATTATTGGAGATATGCCGATTTATGTAGCCGAAGATAGTGTAGAAATGTGGGCTACCCCTCATTACTTTAAAACAGATGAAGTTGGAAATGCAGCTTGTGTAGCAGGTTGCCCGCCAGATGGCTTCTCACCATTAGGACAATTATGGGGAAATCCAATTTATAATTGGAGAGCGATGAAGTTAGACGGCTTTACTTGGTGGATTAAACGATTGAAAGCGAGCTTTGAATTGTTTGATGTAGTCAGAATTGACCACTTCCGTGGATTTGCAGCTTATTGGGAAATTCCTGCAGGTGCAACAGATGCTACTGGTGGTGAATGGGTAAAAGGTCCAGGATTTGATTTGTTTGAAGCGGTGAAAAATGAACTTGGTGATTTACCGATTATTGCTGAAGATTTAGGTTTTATGGATGATGCAGTTATTGAATTACGTGAAGCGACTGGTTTCCCTGGAATGAAAATTTTAGAATTTGGATTCATGGGTTCAGAGCCAAGTAGCACGGATTTACCTCATTATTATCCAGTAAATTCTGTTTCTTATACTGGAACGCATGACAATGATACAGTACTAGGATGGTATGATTCTGCATCAGAGGAAGAACGCGATTTCTGTAATCGTTATTTAAACCGTACAGAAGAACCAATTAGCTATGCTATGTTAAGAAGTTTATACGGTTCAGTAAGTAAGATGACCATAGCAACAATGCAAGATTTATTACAATTAGATACATCAGCTCGTATGAATATTCCAAGCACTCTTGGTGGAAATTGGGTGTGGAGAATGCAAGAAGGAGATATTACACAAGAAGTGGAAGATTTCCTATTAGAGATTACAGAATTGTATGATCGTTCAAACGAACAGTTGTAGGGTAAACAAATAGAAGGAGACAAAAATGCAAACATTAAAACAATATGTAGAAAGTAATTATCATAAATCATTAGGAGAATGTTCAAAAGAAGAAGTATATGTAGCGTTATTACACTATACAAAAGAAAAAAGTGCAGCATTACCATCAAATGAAGGAAAGAAAAAAGTATATTACATTTCTGCAGAATTTTTAATTGGTAAATTGTTGTCAAATAATTTAATCAACTTAGGAATTTATGATGAAGTTAAGGAAGAATTAGAAGCTGAAGGTCATACTTTAGCAGAAATCGAAGAAATTGAATTAGAACCATCATTAGGAAACGGCGGATTAGGACGTTTAGCAGCATGTTTCTTAGATTCTATCGCAACTCTTGGTTTAGCAGGAGATGGAGTTGGGTTAAATTATCACTTTGGATTATTTGAACAAAAATTCAAAGATAATCAACAAAATGCAGTGCCAAATAACTGGTTAACTCCAGATAGTTGGTTAGTTCCAACTTCTGTTTCATACGAAGTGCCATTTGCAAACTTTACATTGAAATCAAAAATGTTCAATATTGATGTTTTAGGGTATGAACAATCTCATAAAAACCAATTACATTTATTCGATGTAGATACAATTGATGAATCATTAGTACATGATGATTCAATCGCATTTGATAAAACAAAAATTGCTGAAAACTTAACATTATTCTTATATCCAGATGACAGTGATGAGCAAGGTGAATTATTACGTATTTACCAACAATACTTCATGGTAAGTAATGGAGCTCAATTATTATTAGACGAAGCAGTTGCTAAAGGAAGTAACTTACATGACTTAGCAGAATATGCAACAGTTCAAATTAATGATACTCACCCATCAATGGTAATCCCAGAATTAATTCGTTTATTAGGCGAACGTGGAATTGAATTTGATGAAGCAGTTGAAATTGTTCGCTCAATGACAGCTTATACAAACCACACAATTTTAGCAGAAGCATTAGAAAAATGGCCTTTACATTACTTAGAACAAGTAGTACCTCACTTAGTGCCAATTATTAAAGAATTAGATGCTCGTGTAAGAGCCCAATTTAATGATGCAAGTGTAGCCATTATTGACGAACATAACCGTGTTCACATGGCGAATATGGATATCCACTATGGATATAGCGTAAATGGTGTGGCAGCATTGCATACAGAAATTTTAAAACAAAGCGAATTGAAGAATTTCTATGAAATTTATCCAGAGAAATTCAATAACAAAACAAATGGTATTACTTTCCGTCGTTGGTTATTACACGCTAACCCAGAATTAGCAAAATTATTAGATCGTACAATTGGAAAAGAATATCGTCATGATGCAACTAAATTAGAAGCTCTAAAAGCTCATACACATGATTTAGAATTCCAAGAAGCATTAAAAGGTATTAAACGTAACAATAAATTACGTTTGAAACACTTCTTACAAGAACACCAAGGTGTAACTGTGAAAGAAGATTCAATTTTTGACGTTCAAATTAAACGTATGCATGAATACAAACGTCAACAAATGAATGCATTATATGTTATTTACAAATATTTAGATATTAAAAATGGTAACATTCCTGCAAAACCAATTACAATTATCTTTGGAGGTAAAGCTGCTCCTGCATATGTGATTGCACAAGACATTATTCATTTAATTTTATGTTTATCTGAATTAATTGCGAATGACCCAGAAGTAAGTCCACACTTACAAGTTGTAATGGTAGAAAACTATAATGTTACTGCGGCAACTCACTTAATTCCTGCAGCAGATATTTCTGAACAAATTTCATTAGCTTCAAAAGAAGCAAGTGGAACAGGTAATATGAAATTCATGTTAAATGGTGCGTTAACATTAGGAACATTAGACGGAGCGAATGTGGAAATCCACGAATTAGTTGGAGATGAAAACATTTATGTCTTTGGTGAAGATAGCGACACTGTTATTAAACATTATGAAAATAGTGATTATCATTCACATTCATACTATGAAAGAGAAGCGATTCGTCCATTAGTAGACTTTATCGTAAGTGATGCTTTAGTATCATTAGGAAATAGAGAACGTCTAGAAAGATTATTCAATGAATTAATCAATAAAGACTGGTTCATGACTTTATTAGACTTAGAAGACTATATCCAAACAAAAGAACGTATGTTAGTAGA
>CALATC010000234.1 GCA_937891475.1 uncultured Granulicatella sp.
AACATGCTCTTGGTCTTGTGACTGAAGCAGGTCTTGAAGTACTTGTTCACATTGGATTAGACACAGTAAGTCTTGAAGGAAAACCATTTACCGTTCATGTTGCTGAAGGACAAAAAGTTGCAGCAGGTGATTTACTTGTTACAGCTGACTTGGATGCAATTCGTGCAGCAGGTCGTGAAACTTCAACAATTGTTGTCTTTACAAATGCTGATGCGATTCATTCAGTTAAATTAGAACAAACAGGTACTCTTGCAGCTAACACAGTAGTTGCTAAAGTAGAATTATAATAGTCTTGAGGTTGGAATCTTTTTCCAACCTCTTATTTTAGGAGAAAAATATGAAATTTTTAACACTGAATACTCATAGCTGGATGGAGAAAGAAGCAGAAGAAAAATTCAATCTTTTACTTCAAGATATTCTGGACAAGAATTATGATTTGATTTGTTTTCAAGAAGTCAATCAGGAAATCACTTCACCAGAGGTAAAAGTTGATGACTTCTACAAAGCTTTGCCATCAGCAGAACCAATTCACCAAGATCACTATGTTAGACTTTTGGTAGAAAAATTAGCTGAAAGTGGCAGAAATTATTACTGGACTTGGTCTTATAATCATATCGGTTATGATCGCTACCATGAAGGGGTAGCAATCTTATCTAAAACACCAATTGAAGCCAGAGAAGTTTTGGTATCAGACGTGGATGATCCAACAGACTATCATACTCGTCGAGTTGCCTTGGCTGAAACGGTAGTGGATGGTAAGGAACTTGCAGTGGCTAGTGTGCACCTTTCTTGGTGGGATAAAGGTTTCCAAGAAGAATGGGCACGTTTTGAAGCTGTCTTGAAGAAATTAAACAAACCGCTTTTACTAGCTGGAGATTTTAACAATCCAGCCGGTCAAGAAGGTTACCAAGCTATTTTAGCGAGTCCATTAGGTTTACAAGATGCATTTGAAGTAGCTAAAGAGAAAAGTGGTAGCTATACCGTTCCACCAGAAATTGATGGATGGAAGGGAAATACAGAACCACTCCGCATTGACTATGTATTTACCACTAAAGAGTTAGAGGTAGAAAATCTACATGTCGTTTTTGACGGGAATCATAGTCCTCAAGTGAGTGACCACTTTGGCTTAAATGCTCAATTAAACTGGAAGTAAAAGTGAATGTTAGACAAATCCTGTTGGTGAGAAATCATCGACAGGATTTTTTACATGCAAAAAGAGATTAAGTTATACAAGGAGATTTTCTCTAACGGATAATAATTCGCGGACTTTATTAGGAGTAACAGATGAAAGAGTCGGGGATATTCTACAAGTATTCATAATTGTTTACTAGAAATCTCTTATCCTGTAAAATAAAGGTTAGTTTAAAAAGCGAGGTATAAAGATGATAAAGAATTTTTTACAATTAACACGTAAACAACAAATCATTACAATTGTGGTTTATACAGTGATTGCAGCCATTACAATGTATCTTGGGTATAAACAAAGTCAAGCACCTGTTGTGACTACGAACTCTCTTACAGGATTCCAAAGTGCTCAACTACCTTCTGCACCTGACAATTCTATTTTAGGATGGTTAAATTTCCATAAAATTGGATTAGTTTTTGCACCAGTGAGTGTATTGATTCTTGATTACTTTAAAATCCATTTAATTCGTAAAGGATTTATTTTGAAAACATTACTAAGTGCAGCGTTAATTTTATTATTTGCCTTTTTATTACAAGTAGCTTTAGTCATTGTCTTTACAGTTGTAGTATTGGCGATTGCTCTAACTTTTGTCTTTAATGAATTTGGTCCAAGTTCTGGAAGTTATGGCGGTGGTGGAGGTTATTCTGCTCCATCTGGAAATAACAATGATGCTGCAAGAGCTGAACAAGCTAGATTAGCTAGTGAGCAAGATGCAGAACGCAGAAGACAACAAGATATTGATCGTTACGAAAGAGCAGCTTATGAATACCAAAGCCGAGGCTTAAATCGTGCTGCAGATGAAATGAATCAAAGAGCGAATAATTTGAAATAAGCATAAACCGAGACTTTTTGATGTAGGAAGAAGTATACTACAGATAAAAGTCTTTTTTAGAAAGGAAAAATAATATGATATCAATGCAATATAAAATAAAATTACCAGATTCGTTTGACATGAACATCATTAGAGAACGAGTTCGAGAAAATGGACATAAAATGGACGGGTTTAAAGATTTACTCTTTAAAGCGTATCTTATTTCTGTAGAAAATAGTAAAAATGAGATCAAAAAAGAATATGCGCCATTATATTTATGGAAAGATTCAGAAGGGATGAATCAATTTATTTGGGATGGATTTTATGATAATATTCTGAAGTCATTTGGATGGCAAACTATTTCTACAGCAATTCCATTAGCATTTGAGAAAAAGGAAAACTTTAATAGCAGTCGTTATTGTGTAGAAATAACAAGAGAAATCTCAGAATCCACTCAAATGGAACGATTAAGTTTTTCAACTACCTTTGAACATAGTACGAGTCAATTATTAGTTTATAATCCAGAAAAATGGCAATGTAAGGAATATTATTTCTTTGAAGAACTTCCAGAACAAATGGAAGGTACAAATATTTATGAAATTTTACATTTATCATTAGAACAGTAAAATTAAAGGAGAATGAATATGAGCAATTATGAATTACCACGTGTGTGGAGTGCTGCAGACAGTAACCAAGGAAAATTTTCAGGAATAAATCGTCCAACTGCTGGAAGTCGTTTTGAACAAGAATTACCCAAAGGAGAGAAACCATTCCAATTATATTCTCTAGGAACTCCGAATGGGATTAAAGTTACGATTTTATTAGAAGAATTATTAGCATTAGGAATCAAAGAAGCAGAGTATGACTTATACAAAATTTCGATTATGGATGGAGATCAATTTGGGAGTGGCTTTGTAGAAGTAAATCCAAACTCAAAAATTCCAGCCTTATTAGATCAATCAGGAAAAACAAATATTAGAGTCTTTGAATCAGCGAATATTTTATTATACCTTGCAGAGAAATTTGAACAGTTTCTTCCAAAAGAATTTGAAAAACGTACAGAAGTATTAAATTGGCTATTTTGGCAAGCAGGATCTGCACCATTTGTAGGTGGAGGATTTGGACACTTCTTTAATTATGCTCCAGAAAAAATTGAATATGCGATTAATCGATTTACAATGGAAACAAAACGTCAATTAGACTTGTTAGACAAAGAATTGGCAACAAGACCTTATATTGCAGGCGAAGAGTACACGATTGCGGATATTGCGATTTGGTCTTGGTATGGACGCATAGTATTAGATAAACTATACCAAAATTCAGCAGAGTTTTTAGATGCAGCTAGCTATACACACTTAGTGGAGTGGGCAAAACGAATTGAAAGTAGACCAGCTGTTCAAAAAGGATTAGAAGTGGAATATAAGAGTTTATAGTTCGTAGTTTAAGAGAAAAAATTAGAAAAGGAATTAGGTCCTATCTACTGGCTTAATTCCTTTTTTTGTTTCAAAAAACATTTACTTATCCCAAATTAACTGTTATCATTCAACTATTATCTTAATAAAAAGGAGAAATTATGAAAAGTTTTACACATCGTTCAAAATTAATATATTTTGCAATTTTCTTAATGATATTCGATAGTTTTCGACCATTACTATTTAGTTTGGATACTTCACTTTATTTGTCAATTGTAGGTCGCATTGTTTATCCTATTTTGTTATTTTTATTTGCAGATAGTTTCTACCATGCAACTAATAAAAAGAAAATAATGATTGGATTACTCCTATTGAGTTGGTTGCTATCTCTTGGATATGTTCTGATTAATCATTTTATTGTACCGATAGGATGGCAAAGTTATAAAAATATCTTTACGACATTACTAATTGTTGCTATGTTCAATGTTGGAACTGATTATTTAAGAAAGTATCGTAAACAATTAGGAAGGAAAAATTATATTCTACGGTTCCAAGGAATAGGAATGATTTTATTACCTTTTATTCTATCGTTTTTAGTATTTGAAATTGGAATGTTCTTTTTGAAACCAACGTTTTCGAAAGCTATTGTGTATTATATCGTGGGAGCAGTAATGTTAATGTTACCAAGTCTCTTTGTAGTTCATACTGGAGTAATGATGGTAATATTAGGTTGGTTATTTTATTTTTTCAGAAAAAGAAGAGGAATTCAATATTTATTAATCCTTGTTTACAGTATCTTTAGTTTTCTTTTACATCCATATAGCCTTCAATGGACGATGGTATTCTCAATTATTGCGATTCATTTCATTCATCGAGAAAAGAAAGAAAAAACAAATCCAACTTCAGATATTTCTGAATAAAGTATCATTATATGTTCATGATTGAAACATTAAATTCATAAAAAACACGCTCAGTTTTAAATTGAGCGTGTTTTGATTTGTAAAGATTTAATCGTTATTAATCTTTTTTAAAGATGTTTTTAACACCTTCAATAGCGCCTTCAACAGCATCTTTTGCATCTTCAGCAACTTCTTTTACTTTAGAAACTACTTGTTCAGTAGCTCCTTCAGATTCAAGTTTTTTGTCGCCAGTTAATTTACCTAATCCTTCTTTGATAGAACCAGCAACTTGGTTTAATTTTTCTTCTGCTGACATGAGATTACCTCCATTTATTAGATTTTACCTAATTCAAAGAAGAGTAATCATCATTAAACTAGATAGTAACTAAAGTATATAAATTATGATTTCTAAAAGCAAATTAAATGCTCAGTCAATTTATTGAGCATCCATTTAATGATTAATAAGTCACGACATTAATTTGACCTTTGTCATATTCAGCAATGAAAATATCTGCTACATTATCAAAGCCTTCTTTTTGTAATTCTTCGATTAACCATTCTTCAGATTTACCAATTGTTTCTAAAATTTCTGTTTGAACAACACCGTCTGTAATAATTGGATATTTAGGATTTTCATCGCCCATTCTTACAACAATAAATTGTCCATTTTGTTCAATCACAGCTCTTTTTACATCTTTTAATTGGAATACACCTTGAGAACGTAATTTAAGAGCCACATCTGCAGCAGATAAACCTTTTGAACGACAAGCTTCTGGATCTAATTTTCCATTTTTAATAATTATCACAGGTTTACCGTCAATTAATTGCTTAATAACTGCAACATTTGTATTTAACCATTTCAATAGTAAGATTAAAATAGTCCAAATAATTAAAATAACAACATACTGAAGAATTGAAATCGAACTATTGTAAATAATCCCACCAATAATCCCCCCGAGAACATAATTTTGTATTTGGTCTACTGCAGAATTAGGTGCTAAATTTCCTTTACCAGTTAAATTAATAACAAATACTAAAGAAATAAGACCTAAAGCTAACTTAATCGCAAGTGTAATAAAAAAGCTCATTATTTTTTAACCTCCACAAGTTCAACATCTGATTTATATAACTCCATCTTCTCTAATAAATAACTATCTTTATTAGAGCCACTTAAAGCACGATAAAATTGATCTCCAACTTTGATAATAACTCCATCAGTCGTAGAAGAAGTATTGACATAAATCTTTTCTTTATCAACCCCTAATTCTTTTGAAACAATTTCAATAAAGTTCAAAGAGTTACGGAATTGATTATTTGAAGATTGATTACTTTGTAAATTAGAAATCCCTATCAAAACAATCGCTACTAAAGTTAAAATTGAAATAATTGATAATTCACGAAACTTACTACCACGTTTATCTTGATAAGCTTTAAAAGCAAAAAATGCAGTAACAAGAATCAGTAAAGCAGAAAGAATAACCATGACCCAATCTTGCTGACTGATTTGACTTAATACATATTCATATGAATAAAATTTCATAACGAACCTCCTTTTTTTGAATGCAATTTATTATAAGATATTTATGATATACGTGCAATGATTTGGGAATGAGAAGGAAGGTGTGATGAGGAATGAGGTGTGAAGAAAAAATGAGAATTCTAAAAGGTTTAATGCTATACTATGAATACAATGAAAAGATGGGAAGTAGAAAAATGAAATTTTTAGAAACAAAAAAAGCTATTGAAGAGATGATGCAAAAAGATTACAAAACTTTTGTAACAGCATTAATTAGTATTGAAAAAGACATCAACAATCAAGATGCATTAGACATGATGTACCAAAAATTTATGAACACAGATGAAATGCATTTGTTGAATGATGAGTTTGATGAAATCATAGAGTATATTTAATGAATTATTGGAAAAATTAATTTTTGGATTAGTTATTTTTATTCAAGATTTATATCAGACAGAATACAGTAATGGGAATGTGACTAGTATTAGTAACTTTTTAAAGACAGATAAAATGTATACTCAAAGTATTTTAGAAAAATATATTATAGAGTTAAAAAAACGTGATAACTTTGATAGATTAATTGATTTCTGTGGAGATTTATTTAGAAGATAGCTTTATGGGAAATGCACTAGTAACATCTATCGTAAAAAGAATTGCCTTAGGAATGGAGAACTAGATTTATGACTAATTTAAGTTGGATATTTTATCAAGAGATTCCAGTACCTCATGATGTTCAGGAGCTATTGATCAGTGGAGAAGTAGCGGAGCGAGCATTTAGAACCGTTCGTGATGTAGCGATTTTTACCAATAAGCGATTAATTGTTAAGGATGTTCAAGGCTTAACTGGAAGTAAGGTTGAGATTTATTCCTTGCCATATAGTTCTGTTCATATGTGGTCTACGGAAAATGCTGGAATGTTAGATTTCACTTCTGAAGTAGAGTTGTGGACAAGAGCGGGGAATATTAAGATTCAGTTGAAAAGAGATATTAATATTCGCACCTTTGAACGATTACTAGCTGAATATATTCTGTAAAATAATTTGCCGTGGATGAAATATTGTCCACGTTTTTTTTATTGAAAATGAAAAATGATTTACAAAAAAAGGCGTAAGCGATTTTTGTTAGATGATGTAAGCATTTAAACAAAGAAAATTTCTATTCAATTAAAACTTTGAAAATCCCTTTAGTTATTGTAAAAAATGGTATAAAAAATGAAACACTTTCAAGTGAAAATTTAAAATAAAAAAAATGTTAAAAAATTAAGCTAAAAGTTTGCAATTTACTTCAAAAATGTGTACGATATCACTTGTAGATGAGAATCATTCTTATTTATCATGAAAATTTAGGAGGCTAACATATAATGAAAGTTGTAGTAGTTGGATGTACTCATGCGGGTACTGCTGCAGTAAAAACAATTTTAAATGATAACCCAGGCGCACAAGTCGTAGTATATGAAAGAAATGACAATGTATCATTCTTATCATGCGGTATTGCGTTATACGTAGGAGGAGTTGTGAAAGACCCTCAAGGCTTATTCTATTCTAGTCCAGAAGAATTAGCTTCATTAGGTGCTGAAGTTCATATGGAACATGATGTAACAAGCATCGATACAAAAGGTAAATCTTTAACAGTTAAAGATTTAAAATCAGGAGAAGAAAAAACAGAAACTTTTGATAAATTAGTTTTAACAACTGGTTCTTGGCCAATTCTTCCTCCAATTCCAGGACGTGAATTAGAAAACGTTCAATTATGTA
>CALATC010000235.1 GCA_937891475.1 uncultured Granulicatella sp.
TTATATGTGATAATCAAAGGAATAATTCCATGTTTTAATACTACAAAAATTATATTTTTTTGCTTTTTATTATTTATAAACTTGTAAAACATTAAATAAGAATTTTCTCAAGTTCATATTTCGATTTGGTAAATACCCTACCTAAGCAAAAACACTAATTCTATGGTGAAAATTCAAAAATCCAAATAAAAAAACCCACACAAATGTGTAGGCTTGATTGTTAAAATTATGCTTCTTGAGAAACAACTTCTTTTCCATCGTATTGTCCACATGATGGGCAAACATGGTGGCTTTTTCTTAATGAACCACAGTTAGGGCATGCGTTTAACCCTGGTACTTCTAATTTGAAGTGAGTACGACGTTTAGCTTTTCTAGCTTTTGATGTTTTACGTTTTGGTACTGCCATTTTGTACACCTCCTAATCAATCTTCTTTACATAAAATGCTTTTTACTTTTCAGTCTCATCGGAATCGAAGAAAGACTGTAGAGCCGCTAACCTTGGATCAATTTGTTGTTCTTTTGCAACTGTACGTCTTAAAGACAACTCATCTTGAGAAATCACTTCCCAATCTTGACCACTTGGCATTCGGTCTTCACTCAATTCCTCTGGCGATAAGACTTGTAAAGGAATTGAAAGTAAAATATGATCTTCCACAGCAGGTTGTAAATCTATCCAATCAGTTTCTAACGGAATAACAATTTCTGTTAATTCCTGTTCTTCAAATGAAGTTCCTTTTGGAATATATCGTTCAACAATTTCTATTGACAATGGCACAACCACTGGCTCTAGAGACCTGGATGAAGGAAGTGTGATATCGACAGCACAAGTAAATTGCGCAATGACTGTTTCATTTTGATACACAAGAAAACCTTTCGCTACTGCAGGAGAAACCGCCAAAATCGTATCGTCACGACTCTTTAAGTTGTCTTCTACTTGCATTTCCTCTTCAAAATAAACAGGCATTCCTTGAGAATTTTCAAGTTGTTTTAATGATATTTTCACATTTTTCACCCCTAAAGCAACATAGAGAATTATACTAAGTAATCTCTTGTTTGTCAATGTTTTCTACTTGACAATTGTATATTTCTCCATCATTTTATTTTATAAACTGATTCTACAGATTTCTGACAAAGATTGCAATCATTTTTTATTCAAGCAAACCTTTCATCTCCGGCTTAAACTGCTTAGCAGATTTATAACAAGACGGGTTCATTATATCATAGATGTTATCAAATTTCTTTTGTGTTTCTAAAGATGAATCTGCATAATTTGTAATAAATTCTGTTTCTTCTTCCCTTAAAGTTTTTAAATATAATCTTCCTTTTTCATTAAATCCTAAAACGGTCACTTCTTTTGGTTCACGAATACTTTCAAAATGTTGTTTTACTTGTTCTTTTGTAATTCCTAATAACACATAGATACATAAACGTTGTAGTCTTGCCCAAGTCCATCGTTTATTTTTCAACAATTGAATGAATTCATCAAAAGAATTGGCTTGAGGTAAGAATTTTTTGAAACGATATTCAATTCCTTCATCCATTTGATAAATCATTCTTAATTCTTCCACACTACTTCGTTCTAGTTGATATTTCAACAAAATCCAATACTGTTCCCAATGATTACGATACTCATCTAAAGAAACTTCTGTTAAATAAAGTAATTGAGAATACAACTGGTGATTTCTATCAACCTTTAACAATTGTTTTCGTAATGCCGTTCCACTAGCGAACTGTTCATCTTGGATTTCCGCATCTAAATGTCCATTTCCTTTTCGTTCAATTGTTAAAAATTTCATTGGTAAATTTTTCGATAAAATTTCCTTTACATAGGCAAAGCCTAATTGTTGATTCGGTTGTTGCATCAATCGATAGAGTGGACTATTTTCTCCAAAATTTTCTTTTGCAACAAGAGAAAGTCGATTCGCATAAGTGAATGATTTCATCTCATCATCTGTCACATGTTCTTTGATTCGTGTTTGTAAGGTATTCCATTCTTCAAATGCTACTTGATAATCAATGGATGTATCTTCAACCCCAAAAGCAATTTCCTGACATTTAGCAGCATGCAAAATACCAACGCCTCCAGCAGCAAACCAATCTGTGGCTTGTGTACTTGAAAGTGTTGGTAATTCTAATATCAGATCTGCTCCATTTTCTAGAGCCATTTTTGCACGATGCCATTTATTTTCAATAGCTGGCTCGCCTCTTTGAACGAAATTCCCGCTCATCGCAACAACAATGACATCTGCATCTGTTTGCTTTCTAATTTGTTCGATTTGATAATGGTGACCTTTATGAAATGGATTATATTCTGCAATAATTCCACAAGCTTTCATTTAATTCCTCATTTCAATGCAATAAAAAACCAACGTGGAGAAGTCTCTTCAACTTCTGACTCACCAAACTCAGCTTTTACCCATACTTTTTTAAACCCTACCATTTCAAGAGCTTCTTGATACCATTCCATAGGGAAAGTTTGTTCCACATGTACTTCTTGAAAATGCTCAAACAATTCCTTACTCGTTTGAGATTCATCACGGACAAACATATCAATGACATGTTCTACACTTCCAGGTTCCTCTAATTCATAACTTTGCCATAAAAATGCTAAATTTTCACTTGTATAATGATATTGGTATCCTGGAAATACTTCTTGCATTTGATACAGAGAATGCACATCAAATAAAAACAAACCATCCTCTTCTAAATGCTCGTAAACAGTTTTAAAGACTTTAATAGTATCTTCAAACTCCGTTAAATAACAAAGTGAATCAGAATATAATGTAATGGCATCATATGTCTCTAATCCGTCTAAATCACGCATATCTTTTTGAACCCACTCAACGGTTGGGTAAATTTGTTGATACTTTTCTTTTGCAATATCTAACATTTCGCTAGATAAATCAACTCCGGTTACTTGGTAACCTGCATCTGTTAGAAGCGTAGATACTTCACCCGTTCCACAAGCTAATTCCATAACTTTTTGAATATTTCGCTTCGTATACGTGTTAAAAGATTTTTTTGTAAACTTCACCCACAATTGGTATTGTTCATGATCCATTACTTCATCATATACATGTGCAAAGGTTTGATAGGTCATTCTTTTTCACTCGTAATATTCACGATTGGTGCATCATTCCATAATTTTTCTAAATTATAATATTCACGGTCTTCATAATAGAATACATGTACAATGACATCGTTTAAGTCCATTAAAATCCAACGTGCATTGTCTTTTCCTTCGATGCTTTTTACTTCAAAGCCTTCTTTATGTACTTCTTCTTCAATCGCATCGACAATCGCTTGTACTTGTTTTTCATTTTTCCCATGAGTGATGACAAAGTAATCTGCCAAAGGTGTTAAGTGTCCCACTTCTAATGCAACGATTTCTTGAGCTAATTTATCATCTGCTGCTCTTAATACTACATCTAATAATTGTTTACTACGATTTTCTGTCATACGTTTCCTCTTTCTATTACTAAATAATTATACACTTCTAATGTTCCAGGATATATATACACTTCTTTTTCAATTAAATATTGTAAAGTATGTCTGACTAAATATCGAACTGCTTCATCAATATTATGATGAGCAATGACTCTTGCTTCCTCTACTCCTGGATAATTTCTTCCATCTTCAATCGCATCTGCTACAAATAAACATTTGGATAACAGAGTCATTGAAGTGCCGCCAATCGTATGTTCACGAATAGCGTCTAAAATTTCTTCATCTTGAATTTCTAATTCATCTTTTAAAATTTCTGCACCTACTGGTCCATGTAAAATTTCAGAAGATTGATTTTTAAGTTGTTCTGACAACTGTTTTTTGACCACTAATTCTTGTAATTCTTCTAAGGGTCTTTCCTTTGCATAATCATGAATTAACGCTGCTAAAGAAGCTTTTGTAACATCTGCTCCATATAATGTCGCTAATTCAATGATTTTCTTTTCCACTCTTAAACAATGTTCAAATCTTCTTTGACTCATTTGAGAGCGAACTTGATTTAAAATTTTTTCACGACTCAAAGAAGAATATGGAGAAAAATCTAAACCTGTCATTCTTGATACAGTCCTTTCTCAAAAATATATTCTTCTACACTTTCTGGAACAAGGTAACGAATACTTTGTCCCCATAACACATTTTTACGAATTTGTGTTGAACTAATTTCCATTTGAGGCGCTTCAATCCATAATACTGGATATGGAGTTTCTTTTGGATAACCTGGACGACAAACTCCTACAAATTGAACTTCATGAACTAACTCATCAATACGATGCCAAGTTGGTAAATAATCTACCATATCGCCACCAATAATAAAGTAATAGTCCACATCCGGATTTTTTTCTTTTAAGAGTTGAATCGTATCAAAGCTATAACTTTTTTCTGGGCGTTCTAATTCAATCGTTTCAAGTTCAAAATGATAATTATCTCGAATGGCTAATTGTGTCATTTCTACTCGATAATTGGCATCTATCGTCTTCTTTTCATCTACATGAGGTGGAATATGGCTCGGCATAAAATAGATTTTATCTAAATTCAATTGAACTCTAGCTTGCTCTGCCATAATTAAATGTGCTACATGAGGAGGATTAAAACTTCCTCCTAAAATTCCAACACGCTTTTGTTTTCCACTAAAATCATTTTGTTTTACTTTTGGACAAAGCTTGATGGATTGCATCATATTATCGCCCTCTTTTTACAAATTCTGCAAATCGAATCGAAATATCACGATTTTTTGGATTTCTAGCTTGTTTATATAATACAATTGTATGACCAATCACTTGAATAATCGTGCTGCCTGTTTGTTCTGCTAATACTTCAGCAGCTTCCTGAGGTTCTTCCATTGTATTTTGTAATAAACTTACTTTAATTAATTCACGTTTTTCAATCGCAAATTGGATTTGTTGAATCATTTCTTCACTTAAACCGCCTTTTCCAATTTGAAAAATCGGTTTAATACTATGTGCTTCTTTTTTGAAAAATTGTCTTTCTTTTCCTTTTAATTCCAATCCAATCCCTCCTTCTTATATAATCGATGGTCGTTTAATGACGTCTACTTCTTTCGGACTCCATACTTCAATCGTTCCTGGTTTTTGAATCGTTACCCATCCTAAACCTGCAATTACAATATCTGATTTTTCTTTTACTGAAAAGACTGTCTTCTGTAAAGCTGGATATTGTTTCACATTATCTCCTGTAGGAGGTGTTAAAATCGTCCCATTATGTCTTGCATAAAAATCATCTGCTTTTTCTAATTTTGTACGATGTAATTCAATCGTTTGTGGAGTGTAGAATGTTAAAGAGTTTCTTTCTCCTTTTGTATAATCCACTCGTACAAGTCCACCAATAAAAATCGTTTGTTCTGCATTTAATTGGAAAGTTTTTGGTTGTAATTCCTTTTGAGGTAATACCTTTTTCACTTCTTTTTCTGCTAAATAGTGAGCGATTTGATGACGGTGAATAATCCCTGGTGTATCAATTAAACTTGAGTCTTCATCGAACGGAATATCAATTTGTCCTAATGTAGTTCCTGGGAATTGAGAAGTTGTAATCACATCTTTTGTTCCACCAATACTTTGAATTAATTTATTAATCAAAGTAGATTTCCCGACATTTGTTACCCCTACTACATAGGCATCTTTTCCTTCGCGATATTCATTTATTTTATCTAATAATTCATCAATTTGAATTCGTTTATTTGCACTTACTAAAATCGTATCTACCGGACGAATACCATATTCTTTTGCAAAACGTTCAATCCAGTTTTTCAAACGATTACGATTCACTGATTTTGGATATAAATCCACTTTATTAGCAACGAATAATACTGGATTATCTCCAATAAAACGTTTCAAACCCGAAATCATACTGCCATATAAGTCAAATAAATCGACCACATAAACAACTAGTGCATCTTCTTCTGCAATTGAAGATAACATTTTTAAGAAATCATCATCACTTAAAGAAGCAGGTTGTAATTCATTATAATTTCTAAGTCTAAAACAACGTTGACAATAAACGGGTTCTTCTTTTTCTAACATTTTTGTCAACACACTTGTTGGAGTATAGCCGATTTCTTCATGATTTTCTGTTTGAATCGTCGCACCACATCCCATACAAAAATAGTGGTTTTCAGTCATGAATTTTCTCCTCCCATTTCTCTGAGTAATTTTTTCCATATAACATCGTTAAGATTGAATTTTCAAAAAATCGATTGATTCTTGTTTTCTTAGCATCTGATAACTTTAAAGGTTTTACAAGTATTGTTTGAATACCAAACGTTCCTGCACCTAAAATATCTGTCAATAATTGATCTCCAATCATCACAATTTCGTCTTTTGTTGCAGTCGTTTGCTTCAATGCTTCTTTGAATCCTTTATGCAGTGGTTTTAATCCTGGAAAGACATACGGAACTCCTAATTGTTCTGCTACTCTCTCAATACGATGCTTTCGATTATTGGACACTAAAATGATTTCAATTTGGTTTGCTTTTAACTCTTGAACCCATGCTTGTAATGTATCATTTGTATCTAATTCATCCCACTCCACTAATGTATTATCAATATCTGCAAATATAGTTTTTATCGATTGCTTTTTTAAAAACTCAATGGAAATGGATAAATAATCTTTAATAAACCACGTTGGTGTTAGTTTAATGGACATATTTCTCCTCTATCTATTATCTTTTTTCAACTCGAACGCCTAATTGATCGACAGTTAATACTCGAATTTCATAATTTCCTAATTTGCTTGGTAATTGTTCTTTTAAGTAGTCAACAATACTTGATGCATTTTCTTTTGAAGATAACACCATCACCGTTGGACCTGCTCCACTCAAGTACGTACCAATCGCTTCTTTTTCTTTAGCAAGTTTACGTACTGGTGTTAAAAACGGAATTAATGTTTCACGATAAGGTTCATGGAATAAATCTTTTTCTACGATTCTAGAAACATTTTTCCAATCTTCTTGCCATAGTGCTGCAACTAATACATTCGAACGGCTGCTCGCTTGTACTGCCTGAGAATAAACAAATTCACTAGGAAGAACTTGTCGACTTGCTTTTGTTGATAATTCAAAATCTGGAATTAACGCAATTCCTTGAATATCCGAGTGGATTTCCTTTTGTAAATAATCTACTTCTTGACTTTCTTCATCATAAGTTGCAACAACTAATCCACCTAAAATAGCTGGAGCTACATTATCTGGATGTCCTTCTAATTTTGTTGCCCACTCAACTTTTTGTTGTGGAGTTAAGTTTAATTTCCCTAATTGATTGGCTAATTCGATTCCTGCAACAATCGCACTAGAACTACTTCCTAATCCTCTTGTCATTGGAATATCACTTTCACACACTAAATGTTGAGGTTGTAATGTTGGGCAAACTGCTAGAGCTGTCTCGATAATTAAATTCTCTTCATTTGTTGGTACAGCTTCTCCAAATGGATGCTCAATTTTCCATTCAATACTTGGTTCTACAACTGTTAATGTTAAATATAAATCAACTGCAATCCCAATGGAATCAAATCCTAGACCAATATTGGCAGTTGTTGCGGGTACAATAATTTTCATTTTTATGCCTCCAATACTGGATAGATTCTAACAGCTTTTACACCATCCACTTGTTGATATGCGGAAACTTTTTCTTCTAACTCAGCTTCTGAAATTTGAGTGAATCGTGTTAATACTGCTTGATTTGGTAACGCAACACCGTCAAATTCTTCTGGGTTACTTGTTTCAATAACAACAGCATAGTCTTTTAATGGAGCTGTCGTTGTATGAACTTTCGTTGCTTTCGTTAATGGTTCAAATGGCACTACTTTTGCATTACGATTTTGTTGTGTTGCAATCATCATGACATCAGCTACTACACTTGTTGCAGTTGGGTGTGAACCTGCTCCTTTTCCGTATAATAAAATTTCTCCTAAAGCATCTCCTGTTACTGAAATGGCATTATTTTCATAAGCAACTTGAGCTAATAAGTGGTTTAAACTTACAAAATAAGGACGAACTTCTAAGTAAACTTCCTCACCATTTGCAACAACACTTGCTAATAATTTGATTGTGTAACCTGCAAGTTTAGCTAATTGTAAATCTGTTTTAGTGACTTGTGTAATTCCTTTTTTAGGAATATCATCGAATGAAACATTTGTTCCAAATGCTAATCTTGTTAAAATGATTAATTTATAAGTAGCATCATAACCTTCTACATCACTTGTTGGATCTGCTTCGGCAAAACCTTTTTCTTGAGCTGTTTTTAATACTTCTTCATAAGATAGACCTTGTTGACTCATAGAAGTTAAAATAAAGTTTGTTGTTCCATTTACAATTCCATAAATGGATTCTACTTCATTACTTGCAACATGTTCTACTAATGGACGTAATACAGGAATTCCGCCCCCAACACTTGCTTCATAATATAAATATACATTGTTTTCTCTTGCGATTTGAGATAATTCAACCCCATGTTTTGCTAGTAAATCTTTATTCGCTGTTACCACATGTTTTCCAGATTCTAAAGCTTTTTTTACACAATTAAACGCAAAATCTACTCCACCTAAAACTTCTACGATAATAGAAATTTCTTCATCATTTAAAATGTAGTCTACATCCGAAGTAAATGTAATTCCTGGAATTTTATCGGCAAATAATTCTGGTTCTTTTACAAGAGCTTTTTCAATTTGTAGAGAAACTCCTGTTTTCTTTTCAATTACTTCTTGATTTTTGGTTAAAATATGATAAACGCCACTTCCAACTGTTCCAAATCCTAATAAACCAATTTTTTCTACTTTCATTGTAATCCCCACTTTTTCTTATGTATAAATATTGAAAAACCACAGCACACATTTTATAGGCGCCGTGGTTTATCACAAAGTCATTAATCTTGTAATAGTTCAAAAATTTCAATTGCGACTAAATCAATATCATCAAATTGGAATGTTTGTTTTGTCTCACAATCTTCTAACTCAAAGCTATCCGCTTCTTGATTAAATGTCACAACACATTTTTCAACACCATCTTTTTCAAAACGACGAATTTCAATATCCGTGCTTTGATCCGCCATTGTTTGTAGACGTTGCACAATCGCAACTAGTTGTGAAGGTTTCATGTTGCTTTACCCCTTTCAGCTTTCTTAATTTCTATTCTACCATAAAACTTTTTTAGATTATATGAAAATCCCTTTAAAAAACATACTTTTTTATAAATTTATTCAGGAAGTGTCCAATATAAGTGGATGAGTGCTTGTGTTCCTAAATCTCCGAAACCATCATCACAAACTGTTTCGTATAATTTTCTTGCTTGCAAGGTTGCTGGCAAGAATAATCCCATTCTTTCAGCTTCGTCAATTGCAATTCGTAAATCTTTTAAGAAATGTTTTGCAAAAAATCCTGGACTATAATCTTTCTTCAAAATTCTTGGTCCATAATTCGACAATGACCAGTTAGCGGCGCTTCCTGCTCCAACTGTTTGAAGTACTTTTTCTAAATCTAATTCAGCAGCTTTTGCATAAACTAACATTTCAACTAAGCCTGTCATCGTTCCAGCAATCATAATTTGATTCGCCATTTTAGTATGTTGACCAGCTCCATTTGTTCCTTGTAAGGTAATTGTTTTTGAAAAAGTCTCTAAAATAGGACGTACTTCTTCTAAAACAGACTCCTTACCGCCCACCATTGTGGATAATGTACCATTCTTAGCTCCTAAATCTCCTCCAGATACTGGAGCATCTAATGTCTCACAAGAATATTTTTCAGCTTCTTCTGCAATTTTCTTCGCCAAAAAAGGAGTACTTGTTGTTAAATCAATCAGTATTGTAGATTTTTGTAAACCTTGAAAAATTCCTTGTTCCCCAAAATACACTTCTTCTACATCTGTTGGATATCCTACAATCGTTAATACAACATCGGATTGATTTGCTACTTCTTTTGGAGTATCTGCCCATTTAGCTCCAGCATCGATTACTGCTTGCGCTTTTTCTTTTGTTCGATTATATACTGTAACTGAATAACCGGCATTTAATAAGTGCTTCACCATAGAAGACCCCATTACGCCTGTTCCGATAAATCCTATTTTCTTCATTCTTCAGTCTCCTTATCATCGTCATAGATTTTGAAGAAATTCATCTTTTCTATCCAAGTTTTAGTGTTTTCTTTATCGTGTTGATACGTATCAATTGCATCTTCATAAAAAGCTTCTACTCTTTTAGCAAATGTTACAGAAGAAATTTCTTCTAACAATTGATTTTGTAATTCCTGAACTTGACTAGAAGATTGTTTACTACATTCTAAATAAGCTAATACACTTGAAGCAATATCTTCATCTTTTTCAAATAGCATTCCTAATTCTGGTTTTGTAATAAATTGTTGCAAATAATCATTTTTCTTTGCAATAACTGGAATTTTATTGACTAAAGCTTCTAAATAAGTCAATCCTTGGCTTTCTGATTCAGAAGCATTTACGTATAAATCAGCCATTTGATAATATTGAGATACATGTTTATGCTCTACCTCACCTGCAAATTGTACATATGGAGCAATTCCTAATCTTTCCACTTGTTTTTCCAGTTCTTCTTTTTCTGGACCTCCACCAACAATACAACATTTTACTGAGGCATCTTTTTCTAAAATAGTAGGCATTGCATCTAATATTGCCGCAATATTTTTTTCTTTCGATAAACGACTTAAGGATAATAGTACTTTATCTTCTTTTGTATAGCCTAGCTTTTCACGTAATTCTTCTGCAACTTTTGGTTTCATTTCTGGAATTTCAACACCTGTTGGAATGACACGAACTTCTTGGTTCACTCCATAAGATAATAATTTATCTTTTGTCATTTGACTTGGTGCAATCACTCCACGAGTTTGATTACAAAAGTTTTTTGAAATATATGCCACATGACTTGGTCTTAAAATCTTTCCATTTGCAATATAATGTAAATATTTTTCATACATTGTATGGTATGTATGGATTGTTGGAATCCCAAGCATTGCTCCTAAAATTTTTCCAAGTAATCCTAAACTAAATTCTGTTTGAGTATGGATAATATCTAATTCGTATTCTTGAGAAACTTTATAAGCTTCAATAAAGCCTTGAACGGCAATTCTTCTTTCTTTAAATGAAAATAATGGAATACTTCCTAAGCGAACGATATTCCATTCTGGTATCGTAGCATTTGGATCGGTTGTTGTAAAAATAATAACCGTATGTCCGAGACGTTCTAATTCTTCTTTCAATACTCGCACAGACGTAGCAACACCACTTACTTGAGGGAAATAGGTGTCTGTAAAAATCCCTACTCGCATAAGTTCCTCCTTAAATATCTCTATTGGTCTTTTTATTCGTTCTAATTCTTTCACACGTATCTCTATTATATACGATAGTCCAATATCTGTCACGAAGTACAAGAAAATATAATACAAACCAAAGACTTCCCATAGTAGCTCTATAGCCATGAAACCGAAGGTTTACTTGCGTCCTCAGCTACTATTCCCAGGGAAGTCTATTAAACGACATTAATATAAAATATTATTTCTAACCTTCTCTACTACGAAAAATCATGAATATACGCATCTCCCATGATACAAATCAAAGACTTTCCATAGTAGCTTTAGTAATAAAAGCCACACCGGCTTTTATTACGGGAAAAATCGAGACTGAGGCTCGATTTTTAGCAATGAAACCGAAGGTTTGCTTGCGTCCCAGCTACTATCCCCAGGGAAGTCTATTAGAAAAATCTTTTCCACACTAAAAAAACTCTCCAAGCTTCCCCACCGGAATCTCAAAGAGTTAACAAATCAAAATTTCTTAAAAATTATTTTGCAGCTTCATAACGACGAGCTACTTCATTCCAATCAACTACATTCCAAAATGCTGCAATGTAATCAGGACGACGGTTTTGGTAGTTTAAGTAATAAGCATGTTCCCAAACATCTAAACCTAAAATTGGAGTTTTACCATCTGTTAATGGGTTATCTTGGTTTGGAGTAGAAACTACTTCTAATTCACCATTTGAAACAACTAGCCAAGCCCAACCTGAACCAAAACGAGTTGCTGCTGCTTGAGAGAATGCTTGTTTGAATGCATCAAATCCACCGAATTTTTTATCGATTGCTGCTGCTAATTCACCTGTAGGTTGACCTCCACCATTTGGTGAAATTACAGTCCAGAATAAGCTATGGTTTGCATGTCCACCACCATTGTTGCGAACAGCTCCACGAATATCTTCTGGTACAGATGCTAAGTCTGCTACTAATTCTTCCACGCTTTTTTCAAATAAAGCTGGGTGTTTTTCTACAGCTGCGTTTAAGTTTGTTACATAAGCATTGTGGTGCTTATCATGGTGGATTTCCATTGTTAAAGCATCCACGTGAGGTTCTAATGCAGAGAACTCATACGCTAATTTTGGTAATTCATAAGTCATAATTAATTCCTCCTATATAGTACAGTTATAAGTACTGTTTGATATTTAAAGGATAACACTCTTTCATATGTAAACGCAATTTTTTTGCTTACAATTTTATGATATTTCTATCAATAAAATGTTCTCATTTTTAAAATCCGTTAAAACTATGGTATAATAGCATCGCTTCAAACTAGATTATAGAAAAGAGATGAGTACATGAAATTTACAGATTATCAATTACAACCATTTTTACAAACGGCATTAGAAAAACTATCATTTTCTACTCCAACTAAAATTCAAGAAAAAATTATTCCTTTATTGTTAAAAGGAGAATCTGTTATCGGTCAATCGCAAACAGGAAGTGGAAAAAGTCACAGTTTCTTATTACCACTAATTCATAAAATCGATCCAAATAAACAAGAATTACAATTAGTTATTACTGTTCCAAGTCGTGAACTAGCAGAACAATTAGTACGTGTAACTGCTCAATTAATTGAAGAAGCTCCTACTCCAATTTTATTAGAAAAATGTGTTGGAGGAACAGATAAACTTCGTCAAGTTCAAAAATTACAACAAACGGCTCCTCATATTGTCATTGGAACTCCAGGTAGAATTTTCGATTTAATGCGAGAAAATGCTCTCCTAGTTCAAACAACAACGATGATGGTAGTCGACGAAGCAGATATGACGTTTGACTTAGGATTTTTAGAAACAGTCGATGAAATTGCTTCAAGAATGCCGAAAGAGTTACAAATGTCAGTATTTTCTGCGACTATTCCAGATAAAATTAAACCATTTCTTAAGAAATATCTTGGAAATCCAAAAATTATTCATGTTGAAAATAAACAATTAGTTTCTCCAACGATTACGAATCAATTATTAGTAACGAAAACACAAAATCCATTAGAGGTGTTATTTGAATTAATTACATTAGGGCATCCATACTTAATGTTAATTTTCGTCAATACAAAACAAAAAGCGGATGAAGTGACAGCATTTTTACGTGAGAAAAGCTTAAAAGTTGCTACCATTCATGGAGATATTCCTGCTCGTGAACGTCGTCGTGTGATGAAGCAAATTCAACAAATGGAATATCAATATGTAGTAGCAACAGATTTAGCGGCTCGTGGTATTGATATTGAAGGTGTTTCTCATGTCATTAACTTAGAAATTCCTAACGAATTAGAATTTTTCATTCACCGTGTTGGACGTACTGGTAGAAATGGATTAGAAGGACAAGCCATCACTTTCTACACACCGAACCAAGAACAAGCGATTCAAACACTTGAATCAAAAGGAATTTCTTTTGAAACAATGGAATTAAAAAATGGCGAATTAGTGGAAAGTTATGACCGCTCTCGTCGTGAAAAAAGAAAAAATACCCAAAGTTCTGACTTAGATCCTCGCTTAAAAGGAATGATTAAAAAAGCGAAAAAACATGTCAAACCTGGGTACAAGAAAAAACTAACTCATGAAATTAAACAAAAACAAAGAATTGAACGTAAAAAACAAAATCGTCAATCTGCAAGAAAGAAAAATAGTAAATAATAATAAAAAGCTGGAGAACAAAAATTCTCCAGCTTATTTTATAGTGGTCGATTATTTTTCAAAAATTCGCGAATACCTAGTACCCAATTAAACGAAGTTGCTAAAAAGATGAACTCTCCTGGTCCTATAAAACGAATTCCTAGTAAATCAATCATCGTATAAATTAATACAGGCAAAACAGCTGCCCCTAGAACTACTTGCCAACCAATCGGTTTTGGGAAACGGATAAAGACTTTCATAAATAATACGGCTATCAGTTTTACGATGAAAGAAACAATCCATAAAATAATAAATAAGTAAACCGTATTAAATAGGAAATACATGACAAAAACAATCAGTAAACTTAACCAAATATTTTTTTGGAAAGTAACTGCAATATCTTTGAAAAATGATTTATTCATATTTTCTAACTGACTTAACTCAATTTTTTGATGATTAATATTCGTTTCTAAATAAAATCCATCTTTTAATAAGGCAAATACAGGAACTGTTGAAGAAGTTTCATTTAATAAATCTTCACTTGTTGTCTTTCCACTTTCATCAAAGACAAAGATTAAACTATCTGTCTTATAAACAAATCCTTTATTTTTTTCTTGAGTGATTAATTGCTGATTTTTCACTTCAAATTCTGGTAATTGTTGACTAATTTCTACTAAATCCTGCCCTAATGAGTGAAATAAGCCAGCCATTTGAATCATCCCTGGCAACATTAATAATAGTGTTAATAAGAAAAATACTCGTTTTGAGGACTTCATTGGTTTTACAATAATTTTCCATAATTGTGTTGGGTTGAGAATTGCTATCCTCAAAAATTCTTTTATGGTCATATGATACACTCCTACAAATTGAACTATTGTGTTTAATCTAACACATTTCACTTCCTACATGCAAGAAATGCCCTTTATTTCAGCCCTATCTTTCCTTTTCAAAATTAAATTTTATTTTCAGTTCAATTATTAGACATTTTTCCCTTTATATTTTACACTGGAAAAGAAATCTGAACTAGGAGGCATTCATTATGCAAGAACAAAAAGTATTAATTACTTTTTTTGGTGCAACAGGGGATTTAGCAAGTCGTAAATTATACCCAGCACTATTTCGTTTATTTCAAAAAGGGTTCATTCGCAATCATTTTGCGGTAATTGGTACAGCACGTCGTGAATGGACTGACGAACATTTTCGTGAAGTTGTAGTAAAATCTGTCCAAAGTTTAACAGAAGATGTCAATCAAGCAGAAGAATTTGCTAGTCACTTCTACTACCAAGCACACAATGTAACAGATACTCATCACTATGTCGTATTAAAAGAATTGTCTGAAAAATTAGACCAACAATATGGAATCGAAGGAAATAGAATTTTCTACTTAGCAATGGCTCCTTCATTTTTCGGAACAATTACTCAGCATTTAAAAGACGAAGCTTTATTAACAGATCATGGCTATAACCGTTTAATTATTGAAAAACCATTCGGTAAAGATTATGAATCTGCTCAAATTTTAAACGAACAATTACGTCACTCTTTTGATGAAAATCAAATTTATCGTATCGACCACTATTTAGGAAAAGAAATGATTCAAAACATTACTGCTGTTCGTTTTGCGAACCGTGTATTTGAAACAATGTGGAATCGTGAACACATTGATAATGTTCAAATTACGCTTGCTGAACAAGTAGGTGTTGAAGAACGTGGTGGATATTATGAAACAAGTGGTGCTTTAAGAGATATGGTTCAAAACCATATTTTACAAATTTTAGCATTAGTCGCTATGGAGCCACCTCAATCATTTGAAGCAGTTCGTCAAAACAAAATTAATGTGTTAGAACAATTACGTCACTATTCTCCTGAAGAAGTTGCTAAAAATTTTGTTCGTGGGCAATATGGTCCTTCATTAGATGGTAGCTTACCTGGTTACCGTCAAGATCAAAATGTTTCTGACGATTCTAACATGGAAACTTATGTAGCTGGTAAAGTCTTTATCGATAATGAGCGTTGGAAAGATGTTCCATTTTATGTTCGTACAGGTAAGAGTTTAAATTCTAAAACAACTGTCATCGACGTTGTCTTTAAAGAAGCTGATTCACCATTATTTGAACATGAAACAAAAGGTAAATGCCCTTCAAACCGAATTTCTATTCATATTACTCCTAAAGAAGGCTTCTGCTTTGTTATTAATTCTAAAGCTGTTGGAAATTCATATGGATTACAAACAAGTCATTTAGAAAAAATCTTTGATAAGAATTTCGGTTTAAGCAGTCCTGAAGCATACGAACGTTTAATTTTAGACTGTATGGAAGGAGATATGACGAACTTCACTCATTGGGAAGAAGTTGCTGCATCATGGAAATTTGTGGATCGTATTCGCCAAGCATGGGATGCTGAGTCATCTGTACAATTCCCTAATTATCCTGCAGGTTCATCTGGACCACAAGAAAGTTTTGACTTATTAGCTCAAGACGGACGTTGTTGGGTACAAAAATAGAGATAATAAAAAGAGTTAGAGGATAACCCCCTAACTCTTTTTTATTGAGCTAATATAATACTGTCCAAATACTAATTCAGTCAAGTCTCATCTTTTACGATTTCTCATTTGTTCACGTAAGTAACGAAAGACTTGGAAAAGTTGACACCCTAGGATCAACTTTTAGCCAAGAGACTCACACAGTGAGGCTACTACCGTCCTAGTACTACCTCAGTCAAGTCTCATCTTTAACGCTCTCTCATGTATCCACGTACAAAACGAAAGAGTTGACGCAGTAGTACGAGCAATAGAATCTGTATCACAGATTCTATTGCAGGAAAAGTTGAGACCCTAGGCTCAACTTTTAGCCAAGAGACTCACACAGTGAGGCTACTGGCGTCCTAGTACTACCCTAGTCAAGTCTATTCGTTAAATAAATTAATTCTTTTACATATTCTCCAATTGTATCAATTGTATTTCTCAATGGTTCATCCGTAGAAACATCTACTCCTGCAGCCTTAGCAAGCTCTTCTGCAGTTTTAGAACCACCCATTTTAAGAACTTCTACCCATTCAGCTGCTTTTTCAGGATTCTCTTGAATCATTTTGGCAACTTGAGTTCCGATTGTTAGCCCAGCAGAATAAGTATAAGAATATAATCCCATATAATAATGCGGCTGTCTCATCCAAGTTAATTCCGCACCCTCTGTTAATACCACAGAATCTCCCCAGAATTGTTCTAATGTTTGACGATAAATTTGATTTAATGTTTCTGCATCTAAATTTTTACCTTCATCAACTAATCGATACACTTCTCTTTGATAGTGAGCTTCTAATAAATGTGTAACAAAATTATGGTAATAAGTTTTACCAATAATTTGAGAAATAATCCAACGTTTCATTCTAGTATCTGTTGCATTTTGTAATAAATAATTTTCCACTAGTAATTCATTAGCAGTCGATGGCGCTTCAACAAAGTACATAGAAGGTCTAGATAATTGAATATTTTGATGTTGATGCGCTAATTGGAAATGTCCAGCATGTCCTAATTCATGTGCTAATGTCATTACATCATTCATACCTTCTGTAAAGAACATTAAAATAAATGAATTTGCCCCATATGGTGACGCACAAAATGCTCCTGTACGTTTTCCAATTGTTTCCGCATAATCAATCCATCGCTCATCAAAGGCTCTCTTCATAATAGAAAGATAAGATTCCCCTAAAGGTTTTAACCCATCTAAAATATAAGCTTTCGCTTCTTCATAGCTCACTTTTGGTGCGAAATGAGGATCTATTTCTAATTTTAAATCTTCATAACGTACTTCATCTAATTGGTAAATTTTTCCAATTAATTGAGCATAGCTTCTCATAATCGGTGCTAAATGTTCCATAATTAAATCAATTTGACGATTATATAATTCTCTAGAAACTTTTTGACGATCTAATAAATAATCAATAACTGAATCGAATCCTCGTAAAGTAGCCATTGTTTTTTCTTTTTGAACTTGAGCATTATAAGCGGAAGCTGTGCTATGTTCATATTTACGTAATGTATTTGAAAATACTTCAAAAGCTTTTCTTCTTACGTTTTTGTCTTCGTCTGACTCTAAACGTTTTTCAAAACTATTATACGTCATTTCAAACTCTTTTCCGTCAACTTCAAAATTAGGAAATTGAATATCTTTGAATTTAATATCATTGTAGTTTTGATAAGGGAAATCCAATGTATTTCCTAATGCTGCTAAGACTGATTCCACTTCTTTAGATAATAAATGTTGTTTATCTGCTAATAACCTTTCCAGATAAATCGTATTTTCAGGATTTTTTGAAGCTTCTGCTAATAACGCTTCATCTAATTGACTTAATTCAGGAGAGAAGAAACTTAATTTTGCATCGTATTCTGCTACTACATTTCTTGTTTTTGCTAAACGATTTTGTGCTTCTCTATCCTTTGTATTCGCATTAACTGCTAAACTTGCATATTGAACAATTTTTCCACGTAATTCCAAAATTTCACGATAATCTGCTAAACTTTGATGAATCGCTTCTACACTGTTTAATTGATTTTCGAAATTTTTACAGAATTTTTCAACTAATTGTTTATAGAATTCAATCGATTGTTTATAGTCCTCTTCTGTTTTAAATAATAATGATAAATCCCATGTTTGTTCTACTGGAACTTCTGTTCTTGCTTTCATGTTACCACCTCTTTATAGAATAGTTCTATTGTAGACCGAATTGAAAAGCCTGTCAAAATTATTTCAAACAAAAAAATAGAGGCTAGGAAATTCCTAACCTCTTTCTTAATTAATAAAATTATAGTTTTACAACGTTAGCTGCTTGAGGACCACGTGCGCCTTCTTCAACTTCGAATTCAACAGCTTGGCCTTCGTCTAATGATTTGTATCCTTCTGATTGGATAGCTGAGAAGTGTACGAATACGTCACTTCCGTCTTCGCGTTCAATAAATCCAAAACCTTTTTCTGCGTTAAACCATTTTACTTTACCTTGTTCCATGAACATTTTCCTCCTTGTGCCAAAAGCACGGTTATTCATATTTCTGCCTGTGGTTCAAAAAGGAGTTCTTAAATCCCATTTATTTCCCTAACAAAAACACTATAGTCAGTATAGCACAATTGAAAGCCTTTTACAAGCCTATTTCCGAACAAATTTAGAAAAGCTCTCAAATGATTCCTTAATAAAATAATGAAAAGAGTGAAAAAATACGAAAAATTTTCACTCTTTTCATTTAAAATGTTATGGTTTTTCAGACAATTGTTTGATTTGTTGTTCCAACTGTTCAATTTTCAACTCTTGTCTCTGAATTTGTTCTTTTAATTGAATAAATTCTTCTCGATAAGCCTCAATTGGGGCTTTTGAACGCTTAGATACCGTATTAAATAAATAAACGACTCCAAACAATACAATGATAATGAATAATAAATAAAGCCAACTAGTATTTTTTCTTGAATATTTAGCAAGCGAATCGCCAAACTCTTTCAATTCATCATTTTGTGGACTTAGGTTATGTTTTGTCATTTCCTTCTATCCCCCTTCATTTCCATTTATCATAGGAAGTATACCATAAAGTTTAAGAAAACGGTAATCCCTTGGATAATTGTGTCATTGTTTCAAATCTTTCTCCAACTAATCCTTCATCACATACAACGATAAGGATATCTCCAGGTCGCATAATCGTATCCCCACGAGTAATTTCTTCTTTTGCTCCTCTTCTTACAGTTGCAATAACGATATCTTTCGGCCATGGAATATCTCGAATCATTTTTCCAACTAATGGACTTTCTACCATTACTGGGACTTCGAAAGTTGTTCGTTTTCCTTTTGTTTCATGTGGATGTTCTGAATCTAAGCGTTCCGCTAAAATTTCATAAATAGGACCCATCTTCAAGTAGTCAGCTACAATATAAGCTGTTAACGTACAGATTCCCAGCGGCATTAATTGGTTTAATCCTCCAACCATTTCCGTTACAAGTAACAAGGCTGTTAATGGAGCTTTCCCAATTGCTGAGAAATATCCTGCCATTGCAAAGAAAACAAAACTTACTCGTAAACTAGGATCTACTCCAAAGAATTGAATTAATACTTCTGCATACACTAACCCTAGCAATGCACCTAGAGAAAGAATAGGAAGGAAAATCCCTCCAGGTAATCCTGTCCCATAAGAAAGCATTGAATAAAATAAACGAAGAATAAATAAAAATGCTAAAAATTGTACGGTATGATTTTCTTGAAGTAATTCTAAAATCATTTCACCGCCTCCACCTAATACATGTGGATTCCATAACCCTAATGGAATAATGGCAATAAAGGCAACCATACAGTAGTAATAATTTGGAATAAACGGAAATAATTTCCCATAAATTGCTGGCAATTGCAAAGTATAATGATGGTAAACCCATCCAAATAAACCTAAAACAATTCCTAATAAAATGACATAACCATAATGGCTCATTGGAAAGATTTGATCATTTCCTAAATTTAAAGAAGGGCGTGCTCCAAAAATATTTAACGATACGAAATTAGAAACGATAGCAGCTGTTAATGTTGTTAAAGCAACTAATGGACTAAATGTATGATGAACTTCTTCTAGCACAAACATTAACCCAGCAATTGGTGCGTTAAACGCTGCTGCTAATCCTGCCCCTGCCCCACTTGAAATAAATATATTTTTTTGAACTCGATTACTTTTTAACCCTTCCGCTACCCCTTGAGCAACAGAAGCTCCTAATTGAATCGATGGGCCTTCTCTTCCGAGTAACAAGCCTGAACCAATTGAAATAAATCCTGCAACAAATTTTTTCCAACAAACAGACCACCAATTCATATCCATCTTACCTTGTAATTGAAGCTCTACTTGTGGAATCCCACTTCCTTTAATATCAGGCTCACTTTTAACAATTTGCCCTAATATAACAGCCATAATCAAAGAAAAAACAATCCATACCGGTAGCCATTGAGGAGAGCCTTGCAAATAAGAATAAACAACGATAACTCCTTCTAATGTTTTTCCAAGAAATAAACGGAATAAACTAACAGTTGTTCCAACTAGTATTCCAATGATAGCACCTATTGCAATATAACTGCTCTTCCCAAATTGTTTACTATTAAACAATCCCACTTTAAAACATCCTTTCAACTCTAATTGTTTCCATTATACCAAATTCCATTAGAATAAAAACTGTAAATCTAAAAATGATATGAAATTTCTATACAAAAAAAAGCAGACACTTGTTAGAAATGTCTGCCTTCTCCTTATTAAGCTTCTTGATTAAAATCTGCTTCGTCTAATTCTGCCATTAATTGGTATAATTTTTCTTCTGTTAGTGCATCTTTTTCTTCTTTTTCAAAAACTCGGATAATTTTTCCACGATGCATCATCATTAAACGATTTCCATATCTTAATGCATCCGATAAATTATGCGTAATCATTAAAGCTGTTAACTGTTTCTCTTCAATAATTTCCTTTGTTAATTGCATAATTTTTCTCTGTGTTTTTGGATCCAATGCAGCGGTATGTTCATCTAGTAATAACAATTCAGGAGTGCGCAATGTTGCCATCAATAATGAAACTGCCTGTCTTTGTCCTCCAGATAATAATCCAATTTCTGCATCCAATCGTTCTTCTAATCCTAATTGTAAAGGAGTTAATAATGCTTTAAATTGTTCTAATTCTTCAGCTGTATATCCTTTTCTTAATCCTCGTTTTAATCCTCTTCTTAATGCTAACGAAAGATTTTCTGCAACAGTCATACGAGGCGCTGTTCCTTGAAGTGGATTTTGGTAAACACGACTAATATATTTTGCTCTTTCATATTCAGCTGTTTGTTCAACTGCTGCATCTCCCATATAAATATGTCCTTTATCTAATGGAAAACTTCCTGAAATGGCATTTAGAAAAGTTGATTTTCCTGCACCATTTCCCCCAACAATTGTAATAAAATCCCCTTTATGAATCGTTAAGTTAATATCAATCAATGCATCATGACTTCTATTTGTATTTGGGTAAAATGTTTTATGAACATTTTCAATTCTAATATCCATCTTCTACCTCCTATTATACACTTTTACGGTGACTAATTTTATAAATCGCTTGTTTAATTTGTGGAATTGTTAAGCAAATAGCGATTAATGCTGCAGATAATAATTTGAAATCATTTGGATCAAAAATATTTAATCGTAAAATTGACGCTTGTAATAAACGATAAATAATCGAACCAAAAATAATACATACTAATCTTCCTACGAATGATTCATCCGCAAAAATCACTTCTCCAATAATAATCGCTGCTAAGGCAATAACAATGGTCCCTAAACCAGAGTTCACATCTGCATAACCATTATTTTGAGCTAAAACAGCTCCCGCCATCGCAATTAACGCATTAGATAACATTAAACCAAATACTGTCATTTGATTTGTGTTAATTCCTAGAGAAATGGCCATTTTTTCATTATCCCCTGTAGCAATTAAGGCTTGACCAATTTCAGTTGCAAAAAAGACATACATCGCCACGATTAGAATTCCAACAAATACAATCCCAATTAAAATAATATCAAAATACTTTGGTAATTCCATTCCCTCTAAAAAACTAAAAATTGTTTTATAATTTAATAAGGATAAATTCGGGCGTCCCATAATTCTTAAATTCACGGATAATAAACCAGTCATTGTTAAAATTCCTGCTAATAAGCTAGGTAATTTACAAACGGTAATTAAAAATCCTGTAACATATCCTGCTAATGCTCCAACAAACATGGCAATGAATGTAGCTAACAGTGGATGTACACCGTGTTGAATACACATCACACAAGTAGCCGCTCCTAATGGGAAGCTTCCTTCTGTTGTCATATCTGCAATATTTAAAATTCGAAAACTAATAAATAAACCTAATGATAAAATTCCCCAAAGTATCCCTTGAGAAATTGCTGAAATAATTAAATCCATATTTCCCTTCCTTTTCTATAAAATATATGTATACAAAACTCTTAGATAACTATACCTTATTCAATCAGTATTCGCTATCATTATATGTCATTTATTTTAATCATCATTAAGGGAGATGAACTTTATGTCCTCTCCCTTAACAATGATGTGTGAACTCTCTAGACTTTTTTTATTTTAAATTATTTTTTTGCAGTAACTTTTTGTGCTTTTTGAGCAATATCTGCTGGAATTGTAATTCCTAATTCTTTCGCTTTTTCTTCATTTAAGTAGATGACACCTTCATTTGCTAATTTAATTGGTGTATCTGCTGGTTTAGCACCTTTTAATACTTCTACAACCATTTTAGCTGTTTCTACACCAATTTGGTATTGATCCACACCTAAACCTAATACTCCACCATCAGCAACCATTGTATCAGCTGAAGGGAATACTGGAATTTTTTTAGCATCTGTTGCTTTTACAACTGTAGCCATTGCACTTGCAATTGTATTGTCGATTGGAACAAAAATTGCTTCTACTTGGCTTGCTAAACTTTCAGTTACTTGTTGAATATCGTTTGTGTTTGCAATTGTTGCTACTTTTACTTCTAACCCTAAAGCTTTTGCATCTTCTTCTGCTTGTTTAGCTTGTTTTACTGAGTTATCTTCACTTGATGTATATAAAATACCAACTGTTTTTAATGTTGGAACCACTTGTTTCATAATTTCTAATTGTTGTTTAATTGGTGTACGGTCACTAACACCTGTGATGTTGTTTCCTGGTTTTTTCTCATCTTTAATTAATCCTGCTTCTACTGGATAAGTAATCCCACCCATTACGATTGGAATATCTTTTGTAACATTTGCTAATGATAATGTTGCTGGTGTTGTAATCCCAACAATCACGTCATTTTTGTTAGAAACTAACTTTTCACTCATTGATGCTAAGTTACTTTGATCCCCTTGTGCATTTTGGAAATCAATTTCTAAGTTTTTACCTGCTTCATAACCTTCTTTAGCTAATTCATCTTGAATTCCTTGATAGATTGCATCTAATGCTGGATGGCTTAATAATTGTAATACCCCTAATTTCACTTTTTTATCTTGTGTTGTTGTTTGTGCTACTTGTTGTGTATTTGTTGTTTTTTGAGATGATTTTTGTACTGTATTGTAAATTAATGATCCTAATAATACGACTAATAATACGACTGCAAATCCTAAAATTCCTTTATTTTTTTTCATAATAAATTCCTCCAATGTAAATAAAACTTTTTTCGAATGAACTCGATAAAGAAAAAGAGACCATTTCTGGTCTCTTAATACAAAAAGACCACGTAGGTTCATTTTTTTAGAATCTACGTGGTCGAGTTCATTCATGTTTAAAATTCCACATAGATACAATTTCACGTCAATGAAGGTTGTATCTATATGTACAAAATGTACGTTAAGAACAACCTGTATCTAGTGGCTTTGCCAACGAGTATTTAATTGTAATACTAATACTTGGTTCATGTTCCTAACTCCTTTTCGCTTGATGTCGTTATTATGCACCGGTTTATATAAAATGTCAACAACTTTTTTTCATTTTTTTGAAATGAAATATTTCTTGTAACAATTTTGTAAAATATTGTAAATTTATGAAAATTATGGTAGGATATTTAAGGCAAAAAAATTTTTTCACAAAAAGGAGAATAGAGATGAAAAAAAGTCTTATGGCTAGTTTAGCTTTCGCCTCAGTTCTATTATTATCTGCTTGCGGAAATAGTAGTACTACAAAAACAACAAAGGAGACGACTAAAACAGAAGCTGTTGCTAGTGCATCTGCTCAAAAATATGCAGATCCTTCAACATTAAAAGACAGCTATGATGTTGTAATCGTTGGTTCTGGTGGTGCTGGTTTATCAGCTGCTATCCAAGCTAAAGAAGCTGGTAAAAACCCAGTTATCTTAGAAAAAATGGCAACAGCAGGAGGAAATACAACTAAATCTTCTGCAGGGATGAATGCCTCTCAAACTAAATTCCAAGAAGCTGAAGGGATTAAAGATTCAAACGATAAATTCTACGAAGAATCTTTAAAAGGTGGACATGGAACAAACAATCCTGAATTATTACACTACTTAGTAGACAACTCTGCTTCAGCGATTGATTGGTTAGATTCTATGGGAATTACATTAAGTAACTTAACAACAACTGGTGGTATGAGCGAAAAACGTACTCACCGTCCTGCTGATGGTTCAGCTGTAGGTGAATACTTAGTAGCTGGATTATTACGTAATGCTTCAGAACGTGAAATTCCAGTTTTCGTAAATGCTGTTGTAAACAAAGTGAACGAAAAAGATGGTAAAGTTACTGGTGTTAACGTTAATATCGATGGCCAAGAAAAAACAATTGCTTCAAACGCTGTTGTTTTAACAACTGGTGGTTTCGGTGCAAATATGGAAATGGTTACTGAATACAAACCTGAATTAAACGGTTTTGTAACAACAAACCAAAAAGGTTCAACTGGTGACGGTATCGTATTAGCGAAAGAAATTGGTGCTGCAACTGTAGATATGGGAGAAATCCAAATCCACCCTACTGTTGAACAATCAACTTCTACATTAATTTCTGAATCAGTTCGTGGTGAAGGTGCAATCCTTGTTAACCAAGACGGTAAACGTTTCTTCAATGAAATGGAAACTCGTGATAAAGTATCTCAAGCAATTATCGGATTACCAGAAAAATATGCATACTTAATTTTAGATAATGCATTAACTGATCGTGCTAAAGCTGTTAAATTCTATGAAAAACGTGGTTTAGTAAAAACTGCTGATACTGTAGAAGGTTTAGCAAAAGAAATTGGTGTACCTGCTGAAAACTTAAAAGCAACTTTAGAAGCTTGGAACAAAGCTGTTGCTGATAAAAAAGATAGCGAATTTGGTCGTTCAACTGCTATGGATCACGACTTAACAACTGGTCCATTCCACGCAATCAAAATCGCACCTGGTATTCACCATACAATGGGTGGTTTGAAAATTAACACAAACGCTCAAGTATTAAAAGAAGACGGTTCAGTTATCAATGGATTATACGCTGCTGGTGAAGTAACTGGTGGAGTTCACGGTGCTAACCGTATCGGTGGTAACGCTGTAGCTGACATCATCATCTTCGGACGTCAAGCTGGAGCACAAGCTGCTGCTTACTTAAAATAATTAATTTACTCTATCTTTTTTAGATAAATATATCATTTAGATATTGAAGTTAAGCCCTGCTATCATTTCGATGGCAGGGCTTTTTAATATTTGGTACACCAACTTCTTATCTATATCTTGGTGGAGTTGAAAATTGACATCTACAAAGTTTAATATTATAATACATTCAAAAATATATTTGAATGAGGTGCTTTATGATCCAAAATGTTATTACTTCAATAATTCTGTATTCTGGGACAGCCATAGACTTACTTATTATCCTAATGTTATTTTTTGCCAAAAGAAAAAGCAGAAAAGA
>CALATC010000236.1 GCA_937891475.1 uncultured Granulicatella sp.
AGATGTGTATAAGAGACAGTTTCAGGTATACATGATGTGTTCACAAATTGACCAAGTAATAAAAATCAAAAGAACGGAGGTAATCTATGAAAGTTGATTTGCTTCGTGTGAAAGCTGAGCGAGTAGCAAAGGGTTATACACAGGCACAAATGGCTGAACGAATGGGTTTAGCTCGTGACCAGTATAACAAGAGAGAGAATGGAAAAATCTCATTTTCTGCTGACGAACTTATCACACTAGCTGGCCTTTTAGGGTACAGCAAAGACGAAATCGGTATTTTTTTTAAACAAACCGTTCCCGAAACGCAACAGTTTAATTAAAAAAAGAGAAATGCCAAACGCTTAGTTCTAAGTCTAATTAGAACACTGTAAAGGAGTTCAAACAAAATGAATCAATTAAAACTAAGTATTAAACCAAAACGATATCCATATATTGGACAAAAAAAGCGCCTACCAAAAGTGGTAAACGCTAATAAAGCTTTAGAGATTGTAATGAATACTATTGATTCTTGTGCTCTTGCACATATGAATCATAAGCTTTTAGAATCTCACAAGTTGTATTGAATGCGATAGCACTTGAAATAGCAACAACTTCACTATCAAACTCAATACCCTTGTCAACAAGTGATTTCAAAGCTTCGCTAACAGATTCGTTGATACCGCTTCGAATTTCTGGATACTTAGCTTCTAAGAAATCATCAAAATTTTCAATCATGGCTTGTCTCTCCTTTCATCAAAGATAAGCCAATTATATCAAAATTAGAAAGGATAACACATGAACAAAATATTAGAACGCATCGCAAAAAGCCTTGCGTCTATCGACGCAGAACTCAAGGCAAGAAACAAAGACCGTGAAATACTTATCAGCCAAGCTGAACAGATTGAAAAAACCTGCTTGGAAATCAAAGAAGACCCATTCGGTCTTAATGTTTTAAAAGAAAAAGCATTAGCTGACAAAGCTAAGCAAGATGAACTCTTAGCCGTTGAGGAATGAGAGCTACCGAAAGGAGTTGGTTAAATGGACAACCCATTCAAACCGCTAGCTGACCAATTCGATAGCATGTTGACGGCAGTGATAGCAGATAAAACAAAAGCGTTCGACTTAGATCAAACACTACCCATGATTTTAACTGCGAAACAGTGCCAAGCCATGCTAGGAATTGGCAACTACACCGAATTTTTAAGAATAACCAACATCGACGGTTTTCCTAAAATCGATAAAGGCAGAGGGTCACAAATCAGATACCCACGGGATCCCGTTAGAGAGTGGTTCAACGAAAACTGGCAAGAGATTGCCTAGCATAATACCCTAGCCGTAACAGTGAGCTAGTGAGGAGATATAAGCAATACCTACCTGAAACTACAACGATTTGATATTCATAATTGTCTCCTTAAATATATGAAAAAATCCTCACTAGTTCTCTAGTGCGGTTAGGGAAAAAGAAAGGAATTAACAATGAAAAAATTATTCGCATGGCTTTGGAGCAAGAAACAACAAGAACCAGAATATTTCTTCGAACCCGTATGGACACCATACGAGGAAAACGAACGCAAATATGAAGCACGCCAAAAACGTGAGCGTGAGCTATTAGCAAAATACGGAAACCGATAATATCACCATCTTCAATCCGTAGCCACGGCCTACCGTGGAGTGTAACTTATACCCATAATTCCCCAAAATTATACTAAATTACTTTTTTCCTAATATTCCCATTTTACAGTCTAATAAAACATTGAAACATGACACGGTGGGCGTTGGGTGCGGGTTGAAGCACTAAAAAAAGCACAGGTAAGGGCCTGTGCAAGAAATAACATCTATAAGGAGTATACCATGAAAACACTCAACACTCAAACAGTAGCTAAACCAGGATTCACAAAAAGCAAAACATTCGGACTTTGCGGCACACTTGCTCTTGCTGCTGCATTGCTAATCGGTGCTGGTCAAGTATCAGCCGATGAAACCACTCAACCAGTGGCGGACACACAACCAGCGGCTGCTAATGTGTACACTGCTGACAACGCTGGCAATGTGACAGTGACACCTAGCGAAACAGTGGCACCAGTATCGGAAACGCCAGTATTTACTCCACCAGCCCCTGTAGAATCTCAACCGATTGCAGAAGCACCAGTAACAAGCACACCAACCGTTGAAACTCAACCAGTGGCAGAAATACCAGTAACGGAAACAGTAGCACAACCAGTCGCAGAAACGCCTAAACAGCCTACTGAATTTGTCAAAGAAGACAACGAAATTAAAGTAACTAATCCAGATGTTGTCGTTGATCAATCAAATGGAACTGGTAAGTATTCAGGGTTTACCGTTGAATATAAAGACGTAAAATTCCCTGACGATATGGCTATCAATGAAGGGGATAAGGTTAAATTTGATTTGCCAAAAGAAATCAACTTCCAAACAAATTATGATTTTGATGTCTATAACCCAGAAAAAGTTGTTGTGGGTAAAGCATCAACAGACGTTAAAACTCAGACGGTTACGACTGTATTCAATAACTACTTTGCCACTCATCCACTCAACAAGCAAATGAGTCTTAAGCTCGATGCTAAGTGGACTGACAAGGTTGAAAGTGGCAAGCCAGTTAACGTTAATTTCAATGGTACGGTGGTTACTGTAAACATTGGAAAAGAGCAAGAAATCGGTAAAGATGAATTACTTTCTAAATGGGGCAGCCAAGACGAGAATGACCCAACTGTTATCAACTGGACTGCTCGTATTAACTACGCTAAACGTCTATTGAATTACGTCACAATCATTGATGAGATGAGTGATAATCAAAAGCTTGTTGATAATTACTTCGAAATCAAATCGATTGAAAGCGTAGACCCTTGGATTGATAAAGGTTCTGCTATGGATTTAGTAAAATCAATCAGTAAATCAGACCACGGTTTCACAATTAAAATGGATCGCCTTGATCATATGATTTATATTAACTATAAAACTAAATTGATTAACGCGGTTAAAGAAAGCGTAAACCCAACCAATAAGGTTGAGTTGAAAGCTGAGTCAGACGGTGCTATCTCATACAGTTATGTTCAACTTGTCGGTGGTAAAGGCGATGCCAGTGGTGAAAACAAGCCTGAACCAACATTTGAAATTCCTCGTGAAGCTCCAAAAGTTGAAATCCCTGAATTTAACGGTGGCATTCCGGGTATTCCTGAAGTCCGTGAGTTGCCACCGTTTGAAGGCGGTGTGATTCCGAATGATGCCCCTATCTTGGACTTGCCAGAGCTTGAAATTCCAGAGGAACCAACTAAACCAACACCAGAAAAACCAGTGGAGCCTAAAAAGCTACCTAACAAGCCCGTAGCACCTCGCGAAAATAAAGAGGTAGAATCTACCACAGTATCTTATAAACTCGATTCTGAGCCAAAAGAGGTGGCAAATACGACGGTTTACGCCAGTGTTCTTCCAAACACTGGCGAGAAAGAAGGCATTGCCAGCACTCTAGGATTGGTAGTAATTGCTGCAGGTATTGCAGGTTTGACATTGAGCTTTAAAAAAAACAACGAAGGTGAGGAAGAATAATAATGAAAGAAAACAATAAACAAGTCGTATTTTACAGCACTGAAAAGGATGGCTTCCTTGAAAGTTACAAGGACAAAGGAAGTCTAGTGTTTACAGCAGTGTTTACTGACCGTTTGGAAAAGGCGCTATTCTTGCCGCTTGAACCATACGAAGAACAAAAAAACGAGCTCGACAAGCTTGCCGAGGCGTTTGGCTGCGAAGTGCTTAATGTGAAAGTTGAATACAATGTAACTAAACTTGACGGTTCGGACTTCGAACGCACGGTGCGTGAAGAATCCATGGAAGACAGGCTTGGAGCACTCCTAGAATTCTTGGCGAAGTAACATAACATGAAGTGGTGGGAGGGTAGGCATTAAATATGGCAAAACTATACGAATTAACGGGAATTTTCCTAGAAATCGATGAAATGGATGTGGACGATGAAACAAAACTCGACACCCTAGATTCAATCGATTGGGAACATGATTTCTCAGAAAAAATTGAAAACTGTATCAAGGTTATTCGAAATAAAGACGCACGGATTGAAGCCTATAAAGCTGAAATCGCAAGATTGGATGCTTTAAAAAAGTCCGAAAGTAAAGCGATTGAAGAAATTAAAAAACGTATCTCGGAAGCCATGCACTTAACTCAGCACGATAAATTAGACACCACGTTATTCAAAGTCGGTTTTCGTAAATCTAAAGCAGTCATTGTGGATGAAACGAAATTGCCTAAAAAATACATGAAAGCAAAGTGGAGCCCCGATAAAGAGACGATTAAAGAATTAATCAAAAGCGGCGCAACCATTCGAGGTGCTCACATTGAAGAAAGGAGAAATTTAAGTATCCGATGAAAATTACTAAAGCGACAGAATTAAAAAATAACGATGCTTGTTATCTAATCTATGGTAATCCGGGATTTGGTAAGACTTCAGCGGTCAAACATATCCCTGGCAAAACGTTGGTTATCAATATCGATAAATCAGCCAAGGTGTTAAGTGGTTGTAAGAATATTGATATCGCAGACGTAGACACTCATAAAATTTGGGATGAATGGTTAACAATCGTCAAGGAACTTTTAAAAGGTGCTGGGCAACCATACGACACCATCGTAGTTGATAATGTTTCAGAACTGTTCCGAGCGTGCTTATCTAATCTAGGACGTGAAGGCAATAACAACCGTGTACCTTCGCAAGCTGACTACCAACGTGTCGATTTCACTATCCTAGATAGCTTACGAGCTTTATTGCAACTCAACAAACGAATCGTGTTTATTGCATGGGAAACTTCTGATCAGTGGACGGACGAAAACGGCATTATTTACAATCGTGCCATGCCAGATATTCGCTCAAAAATCTTGAATAACTTCCTTGGTTTAACGGATGTAGTTGCTAGACTTGTCAAAAAGACCACTGAAGACGGTGAGGAAGTAAGAGGGTTCATCTTGCAACCGTCAGCGAGTGTCTACGCCAAGAATCGTCTCGATGAGCGAAAGGGGTGTAAGGTAGATGAGCTTTTCGCTACGGGATTACCAGAAGGAACTGATAACTGACATTATCGAATCTATGAAGCGAGGTAATCGCAAAATCATGGTTCAATCGCCCCCTCGAAGTGGCAAAACGGTAGTGATGGCTTACATCGCTAAAAATGCCACTGATAAAAATAAAAAAGTCTTGTTCTTTAGTCACCGAAAGGAGATTAACGAGCAAGTAGTAGAAACCTTTAAACGTGGCGATGTCAATCTCGACAATGTCACCATCGGAACGGTAGGCAGTCTCGTTAAAAAACTAGACAAACTGCCTAAGTTCGATGTGATATTAGTTGATGAAGCCCACCATATCAAAGCCAAGCAATATCAGACCATCTTAACTTATTTCAAAGATGCAACCCAACTATTCTTCACTGGCACACCTATTCGATTAGATGGAGCTGGTTTCCATGACTTAGCTGAAGATTTGGTTAAAGGAAAATCAGTCCAATGGCTACAAGAGAACGGGAATATTTCAGAGTTTAGTTACTACTCAATCAATCTACTAGATTTAGATAAACTCAAAACCCGTTCGGGAGAGTACACCAATCAATCCATAGACAGTGCGTTCGAATCGTCGGCAACAACATACGGTGATTATATCGACCACTACAAGCGTTTAGCGGAAGGCAAGCAAGCCATCGTATATGTTCACAATGTGGAATATGCTGAGCGAGTAGCCAAACGCTTTAACGAGAATGGCTATAGTGCCGCTATCGTTTCTGGAAAAACACCGAAAAAAGAACGTGCTGAAGCTATGGAACGATTTAGAAATGGCGAACTAATGATTATGGTAAACGTCAACCTATTCACCGAGGGTATCGATCTTCCAGGCGTTGATGTCTGTATCATGCTCCGACCTACTAAATCATTATCACTGTATTTACAGTTCGCCATGAGGGCGTTAAATCCCAGAGAAGGTAAAAGAGCAATCTTAATCGACCACGTTGGGAATTACAACACCCACGGATTGCCAAACGATGACCGTGAGTGGACATTGGAAGGTGTAAAAGCTAGCAAGAGTAACAGTGAGAAATCAACCGTTACTTGTGAAGATTGTTTCGCAACGTTTTGGCGGGATCAATTAATTGATGGGAACTGCCCCTATTGTGGAGCGGTAGTTGTTAAGAAAAAAGAAACCAGAGATGTCGAACAAGAAAGCGTTGATATCGAGTTAAAGGAAATCAACCAAGGCATGGAATTTGTTTCTATCCAAGGTGAAATGGTAGAGGTCAAAAAAGAAGAAGCGGAAATTTACCGCAGAGTCAAGACCTACAAGAAAAACTACACACGTTGTAAAAACCTAGCGGAACTTAAAGCGTTTCGTATCCTCAATGGCTATCAACCAGGTTGGTTGTGGCACAAACAAAATGAATTAAAGATTTGGAGATAAAAAAACTATGGGAATTCTTTCAGTAAATTATGAAGCAGCAGAACAATTCGCAGCAATCGAAAACGGAACTTATGAAGTCTATGTATCACAAGCTGAACAATCAGCAACGCAAAGCGGAACTGATTTCTTGGATATTCGTCTTAAAATCCGTGATGATTATCAACAAAAATTCCGTAACAATCTGATTTTTGACAAGGTATATGTCAATAAAAGCACATTGCCTGTCTCTTATACA
>CALATC010000237.1 GCA_937891475.1 uncultured Granulicatella sp.
AACACCATACGATTCCTTATGAAATGGCAAGAAAATCATTAATGATTTTTATTATCTTTACAGTATTAATATTAAGTAGTTTATTCTTATTAAGTATTACAGATCCACAAGCTCCTTTATTATATACATTATTTGAAACGATTTCTGCCATTTGTACAGTAGGAGTAACGGCTAATTTAACACCAACTTTATCAATATTTGGGCAAATCATTATTATGATATTAATGTTTATTGGAAGAATTGGACCTTTAACGGTATTATTAAGTTTCTCAAATCGTAAGAAACAAGATTCACTTATAAAATATGCGAAAGCACCATTATTAATTGGATAGAAAGTAGGATTAAGTATGACAAAAACAGTTGGAATTTTAGGTTTAGGAGTATTTGGTACAACGATTGCCAAACAACTAAGTCAATATGACTGTGATATTATAGCAGTTGATAGTCAAGAAGAAAATGTAAATAGATTGGAAGCTTGTGTTACAAAAGGGGTCATTGCGGATATTACTGATATTCATGTGTTAGAAGAAATTGGTATTAGTGATTGTGATGTTGTTGTAATTGCTACAGGAAATAATTTAGAAGCAAGTATTTTAGCAGTGATGCATTGCCATAAATTAGGAGTTCCAAAAATTGTAGCAAAAGCTAAAAGTAAAACTTCAACAGAAATTCTAATGAAAATGGGTGCAACTAAAATTATTAATCCTGAAAAAGAAACAGGAATTCGAGTTGCGAAAAATATCTTACATCATAAATTAGCTGATGTGATTTCATTAGATGAAAATATTTCCTTAGTAGAATTTTATCCACCATTATCATGGGTTGGAAAATCCTTAAAAGATTTACATTTACGTCAACAATATGATTTAAACTTGATTGGATATCGTCAAGAAGAAAATGCACCGTTAAAAACTCAGTTGAGTGCGGATTTTGAAATTCAAGACAATGTTATATTAGTGGCGATTATGGATAGTAAACGATTAGAAAATGCCGATTTTTTGAATGAAGATTAAAAAAAGAAAGCTCCTTTTTAGAGAGCTTTCTTTTTTGTTTGCATTAACGAATAACCATTTCAGTTTCTGCGTCGAAGAAGTGTGATTTATTTAAGTCAAATGCTAAATCAACTAATTCTCCTGGGTTGTGGAAGTCACGAGCATCTACTTTAGATACGAATTCAGTGTCATCTACTTTAGTATATAACATAGTTTCAGCACCTAATAATTCTGATACAACAACTTCAGCTTTTACAGAAGATGAAGGGTATGTTTCAAGAACGATTTGTGAACCTTTAATATCTTCTGGACGGATACCGAAGATTAATTCTTTACCATTGTATCCTTTATCTTCTAATAATTTTTGTTTAGCTAATGGTAATTGTAAAGCTAAACCTTTACCGTTTGAAATAACGCCATCTTGTAATGTTACTTTAAAGAAGTTCATTGCTGGTGATCCGATGAATCCAGCTACGAATACATTGTTTGGAGTATTGTAAACTTCTTGAGGAGAACCGATTTGTTGAACGATTCCGTCTTTCATAATAACGATACGGTCAGCCATTGTCATCGCTTCAGTTTGGTCGTGTGTTACATAAATAGTAGTTGTTTCTAAACGACGGTGTAATTTAGCGATTTCTGCACGCATGGCAACACGTAATTTAGCATCTAAGTTTGATAGAGGTTCATCCATTAAGAATACTTTTGCATCACGAACGATTGCACGACCTAAAGCCACACGTTGACGTTGTCCACCTGATAAAGCTGCAGGTTTACGTTCTAAGTATTGAGCTAATCCTAAGATTTCAGCTGCATTTTTAACACGTTTGTCAATTTCAGCTTTGTCATATTTACGTAATTTTAATCCGAATGCCATGTTATCATAAACACTCATATGTGGATATAATGCATAGTTTTGGAATACCATTGCGATGTCACGATCTTTAGGAGCAACATCGTTCATTACTGTATCACCAATTTTTAATTCTCCTTCAGAGATATCTTCTAAACCAGCAATCATACGTAAAGTTGTAGATTTACCACATCCAGAAGGTCCTACGAATACGATGAACTCACGATCTTTGATATGTAAGTTAAAGTCTGTTACTGAATAGAAATCAGCATTGTCGTATTTTTTGTGAATATGATTTAATTCAATTTGTACCATTTTATAAATCCCCTTTGTTTCTTATTGGATAAATTTATTATACATGAAAAAGCTTTCAAAACCTACAGTCCCCTTGCCTAAAATTTTCCCTTCATTTTTGTGCAAGTTGCTGAGTGAAATTTTTGAATATAAGGATTTGTAAAAAATGAAGGGACTTCTAGTGTAATTTTATGCTTTCAATGTTATGATAGAAGAGAATAATATGATTAGAAAAGGTGATGAAATGGAAAGAAAACGTGGATTTGAAATTATTACAAGTTATCAAGATAAAGGGATTAATATTCCAAAACGTTCTA
>CALATC010000238.1 GCA_937891475.1 uncultured Granulicatella sp.
CGTTTTCAGTTAAAGATGGTTCTTATGTAGCCATTATTGGTCATACTGGTTCAGGTAAATCAACGATTCTTCAACATTTAAATGCGTTATTAAAACCAACTGAAGGGATTGTTGAATTAGGAGATAAAACAATTGATTCAACGACTGGAAATAAAGATTTAAAACCTTTACGTAAAAAAGTAGGGATTGTTTTTCAGTTTCCAGAAGCACAATTATTTGAAGAAACTGTAGAAAAAGATATTGCTTTTGGTCCTAAAAACTTTGGCGTGAGTGAAGAAGAAGCACTAAATATTGCGGCAGAAGTTATTCAAACTGTTGGATTACCAGCAGATGTGTTAAAAAAATCACCTTTTGATTTATCAGGTGGACAAATGAGACGTGTTGCGATTGCAGGCGTATTAGCAATGAAACCAGAAGTATTAGTATTGGATGAACCAACCGCAGGATTAGATCCAAAAGGTCGCCTAGAAATGATGGAGATGTTTTATAAACTAAATAAAGAACAAAATATGACCATCGTTTTAGTGACCCATCAAATGAATGACGTTAGCGATTATGCGGATCATGTTGTTGTCATTGAGTCTGGAAAAGTTGTGAAAGAAGGTTCGCCAAAAGAAGTGTTTGCTGATGCTTCTTGGTTATTAGAAAAACAATTAGGGGTTCCAACAACATTAGCTTTTGTTGAAAAATTAAAAGAAAAAGGTTGGACTACAGATAAAATGCCTTTAACTTTAGATGAGTTAGCAGATGCTATCTTAGAAGAACGTGGGGTGAATTAAGAAATGCTAGATAAATTATTATTAGGTCGTTATTTACAAGGGGACTCTTTTGTTCATCAATTAGATCCTCGTACTAAATTTATTTCTACATTTGTATTCATCATTATTATATTCCTTGCAAATAATTGGTTAACGTATTTAATTTTAGCGATTTTCACATTAGTAGCTTTATTAGCTTCTAAAATTCCAATGAAGTTCTTTTGGAATGGTGTAAAACCTCTATTATGGGTTATTTTATTTACCGTTGTCTTGCAAATGTTGTTTACAACTGGTGGAGATGTGTACTTTGAATGGGGCTTTATTAAAATTACTTCATTTGGGGTCATTAATGCGATTTACATTTTCTTGCGTTTTGTATTGATTATTTTTATTTCTACATTAATGACTTTAACAACACCGCCTTTACAAATTGCAGATGCGATGGAATCTATTATGAAACCTTTAGGAAAAATTGGTGTTCCTGTTCATGAGATTGCTTTAATGCTATCGATTGCTTTACGTTTTGTTCCTACATTAATGGATGAAGCTCAAAAAATTATGAATGCACAACGAGCTCGTGGTGTAGATTTTGGAGAAGGTAATTTATTTGAACAGATGAAAGCTATTATCCCGATTTTAATTCCGTTATTTGTGAGTTCATTTAATCGTGCAGAAGATTTAGCGACCGCAATGGAAGCCAGAGGATATCAAGGTGGAACAGGTAGAACAAAATATCGTGTGTTAACATATGGAAAGAAAGATGGAGTAACAGCACTTACTCTTGTTGTTTTAACCATTGCTTTAATAGTTTTTAGAGGACAGTGATAAAGATGGAGAATGACTTAACACTATTAAGATATATTTTGAGAAAAATCTATCATGCTGAAACACGAATGAAGAAATTAAAATCATGGATGATTTTTGATTTTTTTAGTGATAGTCTCATTTTAAATTTTTTTAAGAGAAGACAAATTTCAGCACTGAATAAAGATTTAGCAGAAATACAACGTGCAGTTAGAACACTTCAAAGAGAGTATCCTTATTTATTAGCACATTCAAATCTACATATTTCTAATACCACTTGGGATTATATTTTTGATTTGTGGCTAGATAATGCCGTTGTAGATTTTATGATTTATAAAAATGTACAAGATATTTCTAAACATTTAGAT
>CALATC010000239.1 GCA_937891475.1 uncultured Granulicatella sp.
ACAGATCGTTTCGAATGCTTCATTTGTACAAAAGAATATGCAAATGGATTTACAGAGTTAACAGATCCAATCGATCAACGTGAACGTTTCATGAAACAAGTAGAAGAAAAAGAAACTGGTAACGATGAAGCTCATCCATTAGATGAAGATTTCGTACAAGCATTAGAATATGGATTATCTCCAACTGGTGGGGTAGGTATCGGTATTGACCGTCTAGTTATGTTACTAACTAATAGCCAATCAATCCGTAACGTATTACTATTCCCAACAATGAAACATCAAGATTAATCAATAGAAAAAGGCACTTCTTAGAAAATCCAAGACGGAGAAACCGTCTTGGATTTTTTCTGCTCTATGAAAGGTTCTGTCTGTTTCTTTTGTGGATTTTATGGTAAAATGACACCGTATGTATGGAATGAAAGAAGGTGTCAATGGACAAGTGGATGAACAATTTGAAGGAAGAATTCCACCACAAAATTTAGATGCAGAACAATCTGTTTTAGGTGCGATTTTATTAGATCCAGATTCGATTGTATCTGTAATGGAATTTTTAATGCCAGAAGATTTTTATCGAGTAAACCACCAAGTGATTTTTAAAGCAATGGTGGAATTAAATAATGATTCTTCGCCCATTGATATTGTTTCAGTTGCAGAACGTTTAAATCAAAATAAACAATTAGAAAATGCAGGGGGACAATTTTATTTACTAGAATTAGCTGAAAAAGTTCCAACTGCTTCGAATGTGGAATATTATTCTAAAATCGTGAGTGAAAAATCAACTTTACGAAAGTTAATTCGAACTTCTACAGATATTGCAACAGATGCATATGGTGAAATAGATGAAGTAGCAGTCGTGTTGGATAGAGCTGAGCGAAGTATTTTAGAAGTTTCTGAAAAGAGAAATCGAGCAGGATTTGTAGATATTACAAAAGTCTTGAACGAAGCGTATTTATCTCTTGAAGAGCGTATGAAAAATACGGGAGAAATTACAGGAATTCCAACAGGGTATATTGATTTAGACCGAATGACATCAGGACTTCATTCGGATGAATTAATTATTTTAGCAGCCCGTCCATCTGTTGGTAAAACAGCGTTTGTATTAAATATTGCGAAAAATGTTGCGACAAAAACAAATGAAACAGTAGCAATTTTCAGTTTAGAAATGAGTGCCGAGTCCCTTGTAAACCGGATGTTATGTTCGGAAGGAAGCATTGATGCAAGTAATATGCGAAATGGTCATTTAACGGAAGAAGAACTTCGTAGTTATTTTGTAGCATCAGGTACTTTATCGAATGCGCCTATTTATATCGATGATACTCCAGGAATTCGAGTATCAGAAATTCGTGCAAAATGTAGACGATTAAAACAAGAACGAAATAATTTAGGGTTAATTGTGATTGATTACTTACAATTAATCGAAGGAAATGGACGAGAAAGTCGTCAACAAGAAGTTTCAGAAATTTCAAGAAATTTAAAGAAACTTGCTAAAGAATTAAGTGTTCCAGTCATTGCTTTATCTCAATTATCTCGTGGAGTAGAGCAAAGACAAGACAAACGTCCGGTAATGTCGGATATTCGTGAATCAGGTTCGATTGAGCAAGATGCGGATATTGTAGCATTCTTATATCGTGAGGATTATTACCGACAAGAACCAGATGAAGATGGAAATGTTACAGAACAAGAGTCGAATAATATTATTGAAGTCATTATAGAAAAGAACCGTAGCGGTCCACGAGGAACCGTAGAATTAATGTTTATTAAAGAATATAATAAATTTACATCGATAGCGTCGAAGAGCTTAGAAGCTTCAATGCCACCAATGTAGAAAAAATAAATTAAAGAGGTGCGGATATGTCGTCAGTAGTAGTAGTAGGTACACAATGGGGAGATGAAGGAAAAGGTAAAATTACTGATTTCCTAAGTGAAAAAGCAGAGTATGTGGCTCGTTATCAAGGGGGCGATAACGCAGGTCATACGATTCAGTTTGGTGGAGAAACGTATAAATTACATTTAATTCCATCAGGAATTTTTTCTCCTGAAAAACTTTGTATTATTGGAAATGGGGTTGTGGTCAATCCAAAATCTTTAGTAACGGAATTAGCCTATTTACATGAACGAAATATTACGACTGACAATTTAAGAATTTCAGATCGTGCGCACGTGATTTTGCCATATCATATTGAATTGGATCGTTTACAAGAAGAAGCTAAAGGGGACAAGAAAATCGGTACAACGATTAAAGGGATTGGACCTGCCTATATGGATAAAGCAGCTCGTGTAGGAATTCGTATTGCGGATTTATTAGATCGAGAAGTTTTTGAAGAACGTTTACGTATCAATTTAGAGGATAAAAATCGTCAATTTACTAAATTATATGATGCAAATCCAATGAATTTCGAAGACATTTTTGAAGAATATTATGAATATGGTCAACAAATTAAACAATATGTTTGCGATACTTCTGTATTATTAAATGATGCTTTAGATAATGGAAAACGAGTATTATTTGAAGGAGCACAAGGTGTAATGTTAGATATCGACCAAGGAACATATCCATTTGTAACTTCTTCTAACCCATTAGCAGGAGGAGTCACAATTGGTAGTGGCGTAGGTCCTTCAAAAGTGACAAAAGTAGTTGGTGTTTGTAAAGCATATACTTCTCGTGTAGGAGATGGCCCATTCCCTACAGAATTATTTGATGAAATTGGAAGTCGTATTCGTGAAGTTGGTCGTGAATATGGAACAACAACAGGACGTCCACGTCGTGTAGGATGGTTTGATAGTGTTGTGATGAGACATTCAAAACGTGTATCAGGGATTACAAATCTATGCTTAAATAGTATCGATGTATTAACTGGATTAGAAACAGTAAAAATTTGTGTTGCTTATCGTAAGTCAAATGGAGAAGAAATTAGTCATTATCCAGCAAGTTTAGTAGAATTAGGACAATGTGAACCAGTTTATGAAGAACTTCCTGGTTGGACTGAGGATATTACAGGATGCCGTACATTGAATGAATTACCAATTGAAGCACAAAACTATGTTCGTAGAGTTTCAGAATTAGTAGGAGTGAAGATTTCAACATTCTCAGTAGGTCCTGATAGAAACCAAACCAACATTTTAGAAGATGTTTGGGATAGTAAATAATATTTCCCGAACGCTCAATCGCAAGAGAGGAGCTAGTTATGAAAAAGATTTTAGTAGTAGATGATGAGAAACCAATCTCAGATATTGTCAAATTTAGTTTATCAAAAGAAGGTTTTGAAGTTGTTACCGCATTTGACGGTGAAGAAGGCTTAGCAGTTTTTGCTGCAGAAAATCCTGATTTAGTTATTTTAGATTTAATGTTACCAAAAATTGAAGGATTAGAAGTTTGCCGAGAAATTCGTAAAACAAGTAATGTTCC
>CALATC010000240.1 GCA_937891475.1 uncultured Granulicatella sp.
GTATCTAATGTCATCACATTGGCAATAGAAGCATATTGATTAATAATCTTAGAAATTTGAGCTAACGATCCCTTTTCCCCACCAGAAATAATCGTTAAAACATAAGAACCATTATTTACACTCCAAGATTCTTGAAGCATATTTAATAAACTACTATGCGTTAAAATACCATAAAAACGTTGCGAATCATCTAACACAGCAATATAAGGTAATTCCTTAATCGTAAAGAACACTTTGAAGAACGAACTTGTAATATTGATAAATTTCGTAGTGTTTTTAATTAAATGAGTAACCGGTAAGCTCATATCGCCCCCATTTGCTTTATGACGATAGATGTGCATTTTATAAATATTTCCACGGAAGAAAGTTTCTGTTTCATCTAAAACTGGAACGCAACGATATCCAGAGTTTTCTAAAATAACAATCGCTTCTTCAAGAGTACAAGATTCTTTAACAACCGTTAAACTCTTTTTAGGAATAACAAGTGATTTTAATAGCATAGACATGCCCCTTTCTTGAAATCAATTTTCGTGTTTTGTAAAATATAGACACGTTTTCATTATTGATAATACCACTTTTTGATTAAAAAGTAACGAGAAATTTATTAAAATCGGGGGCAAAAATCTCTATATAATGGACATATCTTGCATTTTCAGAAAAAAGTGAGTATGATATTTGTATATTTTTAAAAAATTAACAAAGTAAAGGGGATAACTGAATGATGACAGCAGATTCTGATGGGAGTTCGCTGGGAATCCAGATTTTAATTATTGTACTATTAACTGCGATAAATGCATTTTTTGCAGCAGCGGAGATTGCCTTTGTATCGATCAATCAAGGAAAGATGAGTCAAAAAGCGAGTGAAGGAGATAAGAAGGCGCAACGAGTAATGCGTTTATTAGAAAATTCGGATGAATTTTTAGCAACGATTCAAGTAGCGATTACGTTAGCCGGATTCTTCTCAAGTGCTTCTGCAGCAACAAGTTTTGCTTCACGTATTCAACCATTATTGGAGAATGTGCCAGGTGCAGAAACATTAGCATTATTAATCGTGACATTGATTCTCTCTTATTTAACATTAGTGTTTGGGGAATTATATCCAAAACAAGTAGCTTTACAATTGGCGGAACCGATTGCCTTACACACGGCAGGAATTATTTTATTTGTTAAAAAAGTTTCCAAACCATTTGTATGGATTTTAACCGTTTCAACTGGTTTATTAAAACGAATGACGCCTATTGAATTTAATAATGAACAAGAAAAATTAACGCGTAGTGAAATGAATTTTCTTTTAACGAATAGTCGTAATGATGGAGCGATTGATAAAGAAGAATTTACAATGCTTCAAGGAGTTCTATCTCTTGATTCAAAACTAGCTAGAGAAGTGATGGTACCAAGAACGGACACATTAATGCTTGATGTGGAAGATGATTTATCAGAAAATATCGAAATCATTTTAAGTAGTTCTTATTCACGTTTCCCAATTTATGAAGAAGATAAAGATAATGTCATTGGAGTTTTACACTCTAAAGACGTTTTAAGAGCGGCAAAAGAACAAGGCTTCGATCAAATCCAATTAATGGATTTAGCGCATCAGCCATTATTTGTTCCTTCAACGATTTTCGTAGATGATTTATTAGTCGAATTTAGAAAAACACGTCAACATATGGCGATTTTAAAAGATGAATACGGTGGAGTCGAAGGTGTCGTGACATTGGAAGACTTAATCGAAGAAATTGTCGGTGAAATTGAAGATGAGTATGATGTGGAAGAAATGAGTTACCGTGAAATTGATGAGAAGAATTTCTTAATTGATGCGGGAATGACATTAGAAAAATTCAATCAAACATTCCAAACAACGATTGATTCAGATGAAGTGGACACAATGGCGGGAATTATTTTAGAAGACTTAGGATATTTCCCAGAAGATGACGAAGTGGTAGAAGTTCGTAACGAGAATGTCTTATTAAAACCAACATTAGTAGAAAATGGAAGAATTCGTCGTATTCATGTGCACTTACTAACTCCAGAAGAAGTAGAAGAGTACGAACAAGAAGAAAACGAAGCAGAAACAGAAGAATAATAATCGTAACTATCGGGACAATGGGCTCGGTAGTTTTTTTGTGTTTATAGACGCTAATCTCGCCAGTTTCGTTTTTTCTACGCCAAAACGATTAAAATGGCGTAGATTATTCTCGCCATCCATAGTTTTTCTACGCCAAATATGCTATAATGGCGTAGAAAAAGATGGAGGGGATATTTTGAGACAATTTAATTATGTAAAACTAATGGAACTTTCTTTACCTGTAAATATTTATCATCATATTGCTAAAATTCATGAATATAAAGGGAAACAAGAGCTTTATGTAGAAAATTATCCAGATGTACTGGAAAAAATGATGGATGTGGCTAAAATTCAAAGTACAAAATCTTCTAATGCTATTGAAGGGATTTATACGAATGATGCAAGACTGAAGGAATTGATGAATCAAAAGGCAGAGCCTCAAAATAGAAATGAAGAAGAAATTGCAGGATATAGGCATGTGCTTGATCTGATTCATGAAAATTATGATTATATCGAGTTTAATAAAAATGATATTTTAACACTGCATAATCAGTTGTATTCTTATTCTTTCGTGAATCATAACGGGAAGTTTAAGAAATTGGATAATAGTATTATAGAAGTAGATGCTTTTGGAAATAAAAAAATTCGATTTCAACCGGTAAGTAGCTTTGAAACAGAGATGTATGTTGATGCAATGGTGAAGGCTTATGACGAAGCTATAAAAGAAAATGTTCCTCCCCTTATTTTAATTCCAGCACTCATTCATGATTTTTTATGTATTCATCCTTTCGATGATGGAAATGGAAGAATGAGTAGAATTTTAACATTACTATTACTCTATAAGTTTGGATATTTTGTGGGACGGTATATTAGTATAGAAATGCTGATTGAAGAAACAAAAGATTCTTATTATGAGGAATTGCAACATTCAAGTGCAAAATGGCATTCTGGGGAAAATGATGAATTACCATTTATTAAATATATGCTAGGAGTTATCTTGAAAGCTTATAAAGAATGTGATGACAGATTCAGATTAATAGGAGAAAAACAATTAACATCTCCTGAAAGAGTATTAACAGTAATTCAAAAATCATTATCGCCACTTTCTAAAAAGGATATTATGATTCTTTGCCCAGATATTTCACAAAGAACAATTGAACGAGCTCTAAAAGAATTACAAGATTCAGAAAAGATACAACAAGTAGGAAATGGTCGTTCTACAAAATATATGAAACTATAGATTTAAACTAAAAGAAACTATCGGGTCAATAGGCTCGATAGTTTTTATTTTAGTGATTGGATAATTTCTGATAAATTGGGGCGAGGCTTTGTATTTTTTTGTAAATTCTCAATGATTTTTTCTGACATAATCTTTACTCCTTTATAATTAGGATTATAATAAAAACTAAATCATTGTGTAAAAAGTAATCTTATAGGATGACTTGGGGGAGAAGGTATGGGACATGGAGAATTTATTAAAAAAATTAGACAAGAAAAGCATTTAACTCAAAAAGAGTTAGCTGAAGGTATTTTAAGTAAAAATTTTTTATCAAAGTTTGAAAGAGGAGAAAGCAAAATAACGAGTGAAATATTTTTGAATTTGTTAGAACGATTAAATGTCTCCTTAGATGAATTCGAACAATTAGTGACTTCAAAACATTCTCAAAAAGAATTTCTACAAAAATTAGAAACTGTTAAAAGTCAAAAAGATGGATATTTATTAGAAAATTTAAAGACAGAAGAGAAGCAATTGTTTCAAAGCGATAGAAATAGACGACATCTTCATAATCAAATTTTGGTGGAAGCTCATTTACAGTATTTACAAGGTAAAAATATTGACGTGAAACAAAAAAGAGTGATTCAATCTTATTTATTTGAAGTAGAAGAATGGGGAGATTACGAATGGGAGTTATTTGGGAATATTGTTTTCTGTCTTTCTACTGAAGAGACACATTTATATCTGGATTCTATCTTTAGAAAAGCTCGTTTAGGAAAACGTGACACAATGCATAAACGAATGTTGTGTCGAATTTTATTAAATATTTTTTTAGAAGATATTGAAGCAAATTCATCTGAAGCTAGCCAAGTAGAAGCGTATTTAACAGAATTATTAGAAGATGAAGAATTTTATTATGAGAAAATTCGTTTCAACTATTTACAAGGGATTCTTCATATTTATCAAGGTTATGTAGAAAAAGGGGAACAAGAGTGTTTGAAGATGATTGATATTTTCAAAAATTTAAAGGAAGTGAAAAAGGCTTCTCAATATCAAGAATATTTAGAGTGTGTTTTGTGTGAAATAGAATAAATCCAACTATAGGATGATATTTTTCAAAGTATTTATGGGGAAAGTATACTGTAAGTAAACATTCGTTTTTTAAGGGGAGTATGACATGATTCGAAAGTTAACATTACAGATAATAACTATTTTTATTATTTTTTGTAGCCTAGAAGGATTAGAGTTATGGACAAGCTTTATCCATGCAGATTTATTAAATTCTCTGGTGGATTTAGATTTTCATCAATTCGGAATGGGTGCCTTATTACTAGTAGCGGTATATGCTGTTTTTCTAGTAGTAACGTATATGGATCTTCGTTATCGCTCCTTTGTAAAGCAAAAAATTGCAACGATTTGGAGAGATGAAGTGAGTGAAGCTATTTCCAATACATCTTATGGTCATTTTCATCAAAAGAAGAATCATGATTATATTGCTTGGTTTACAAGTGATATGGATCAAATTCAAGAAATGGCAGTCAATCCAAGTTTTTCCTTGTTAAGGGGAATTTTAGGAATCGTATTTTCAACGATTGGGTTATGGAGTATTCATTGGAGTTTAGTCGTTGTTGTGATGGTTGAAATTGGTATTTTGCTTCTATTGCCGAAGGTTTATGCCAAAGAACTATCTAAGAAAACCGTGCATAAAACCAAGGAAAATGAACGATTTAATCAAATTATTTCTGATGTATTATTAGCGTACGATACGATTTTTGTGTTTCAACAATGGAAATATTTTAAAGAAAAAATTCATCAAGCTTCTGAACAATTGGGATTTACTCGAAGAAATTATAGTAAATCTTTTGCGAAAGTAGCAGTTTTAGGTGGCTTTGGGAATGTCCTTAGTCAAATTTCTATCTTTTTATTTACGGGATATTTAGTGACAAAAGGAATGGTAACCGTAGGGGCTATTTTGGCAACAACAAGTTTAGCAGGAAC
>CALATC010000241.1 GCA_937891475.1 uncultured Granulicatella sp.
GCATCAGACGCAACAAGAAAACAAATCGTAGATGGCTTCGAAAAAGGATTAACTGTAAAAGAAGCAGAGAAATTAATCGATGACTTAAATAAGAAAGCAGCAGAAGAAGACAAAGAAGCGGCAGCAAAAGATGAGTTCTTAGCAAATTATGATAAAGCATTAGAAGAGGCTGTTAAAGAATTAGAAAAAGCTGAAACTAATAGTCCAGAAGAAGCAAAAGCAAAAGCTGACACAATTGCAGCATTAAAAGCAGCATCAGACGCAACAAGAAAACAAATCGTAGATGGCTTCGAAAAAGGATTAACTGCAAAACAAGCTGAAGCATTAATCGATGAATTAAATAAGAAAGCAGCAGAAGAAGATAAAGAAGAAGCAAATAAACCAGCTCCAAAAGATGAAACTAAACCAGCTGAACAACCTAAATCAGATAAAGTTGAATCTTCAAATGGACAAGAAGCTCCAGTTAATGAAGTTCCAGAATTTGATTTATCTACATTAGAAACAGCAACAGGTACACAAACGCAAGCTTCACCAACACAATCAACACAGGCAGCAAATGAACAAGCTCAAGAAGCTCCAAGTACTAAAAATCCATCAGGAATTAATACAAGAACTTCAGCAAATTCAGCTCAAACAGCTACAAATGAAACACCAGCTGAAAAAACAGCAGAGGAACCAGCTGTAGCAGCACCAGTTGCTGAAGCTCCAAAAGCTCAAGAGAGTGCAAAACAAGAATTACCAAATACAGGTTCAGCGGAGTTTGCAGTATTTACTCCAGCTGTATTATCAATCTTAGCAGGTCTAGGATTAGTAGCACCAAAAGGTAAAAAAGAAGACAAATAAAAACTGAATTCTTAAATAACAAAAGGATGATGAGCAGTGCCCATCATCCTTTTTGCATTTCTATAATGTTTTTAATACTTCTTCAATCGTTGCTTTATCTTTTACTTCATCGATAACATTTTTGATTTTTCCTTCTTGATCCACAAAAATCATGGTTGGAATTGAATGGATTTCTAAAGCTTTTTGGAAACTTTTTTCTTTGTCTGAGTAATAGTTGAATTCTAGTCCTTTTTCTTTTAAGAAGGCTTGTGCTTTTTCAGGTGTTTCTCCTTTAACAAGTAGGTTTACTGGAACGAATTCAATAGTATCTTGATACTCTTTTCTTAATTCATTTAGTATTGGTAATTCTTGTTGGCAATCTGGGCACCAACTTGCCCAAGCTACATAGACAATTTTCTTACCTTTAAAATCCGCAGGAGTTTTTTGTTGTGCATCCGCTGTTTCAAATGCAAAGTTTGGTAAAGCTTCTCCAATTAAATCAGTGGTAGACTTTTCTTTTGCAGCAGTAGTTGTTGCACTAGTCGTTGTTGTATGATTGTTTGTTGAAGCTGATTGACATCCGGCAGCTAGTACAAACAGACTTCCTAATAAAATAGAATGAGTTAAGAATTTTTTATAGTTTTTCATAAAATATCTCTCCTTTAAAACGATACGTTCATTGTATCACATTGTAAAGAAGAAAAAAAGGAACCCTCGTACGAGGATTCCTTTTCTAGTTAGTCATTAGCCTTGGATGCTGAATGTATATTTATGACCTTGAGTTAAGCTATGGTAGAAGCCTTTTCCTTCGTATAGTTGGAATACTTGTACACCAGCACGTTGTTGATCATCTGGATATACATTTTTAACAAATGGATTTCCTGCTAAGATTTCTTCTAATCCTTCTTTGCCAAGTTCACGTACTTTTCCTTCAATACGAATGACTTGAATTAAGTAGTCATCGTGTGAAAATGCTGCAATTGCGACATTAGGATTTTCTTGTAATTGTTTGTAGAAATGAGTTTCTGGACTCGTCATAAAGAAAACTCCATGTTCATTGGCAACGCCAATGTGAATTGGACGAGAATGAGGTTTTCCGTCTTTATCCACGGTAGCAAAAATGGCTACTTCTAATTCCTCTAAAATACTTAAAATTTCTTCTGTATTCATATTAACACTCCTTATTTAATAATTGTTTTTCAATGGATAGTGGAGAAGTAGTTGGTGCAAATCTTGCGATGACTTCTCCGGATGTATCTACAAGGAATTTTGTAAAATTCCATTTAATCGAACTGCCGAATAGTCCTTTTGTTTCTTCTTTTAAGAATTGAAATAATGGATGAGTTTCTGGCCCGTTAACAAGTACTTTACCAAACATAGGGAAAGTGACTTGATAATTGAATTGGCAACTTGAAGCAGCCGCCTCAGCGCTTAATGGTTCTTGGTTTCCAAATTGATTACAGGGGAATCCTAGAACGCTAAATCCTTGTTCGTGGTATGTTTCGTATAAGCTTTGTAGTTGGGCGAATTGTGGAGCTAATCCGCATCCGCTAGCGGTATTGACAATGAGTAATACTTGTCCTTTATAGGCTTCTAATGTACTTGTTCCATCTAATGTAGGAACTTCTATTTCATAAAGTGACATGATTTCCTCCTATATTAATTGATAATGTTTTAATCCTTGAATGACACCACCTTTATCATTGGCTGAACTAACATAGTCTGCTTTTTCTTTTAATAATGGAATCGCATTTCCCATGGCAATTGAAAAATCAACTTCTTGGAACATTTCTAAATCATTAGCACCATCTCCAAAGGCATAGGTAGTAATAGACTTATTATTCAAGGTACGTATTAATGCTCGAATGCCTGTTGCTTTAGAATTTCCATCGGTAATGACATCCATCGCATATGGGAAATTTCGAATAAATCTTAACTCTGGAAAAGCTTGCTGGTAAGCTTCATCATTATTATCCCTTGAAAGTAAGAGCATCATATTCACGACTTGTTCTTTATAAAATGCTGGAACAACATCTGGTGTTGGTGTATGAATATATGCATAGGCTTCTTGTGCAAACGGGACTGATTCAATGATTTTAAAAGCATCAACATTATAACACGTCATGCCATGTCCATTTTCTTTCGCAAATTGGAGTAGTCTTTCAATTGTTTCTGTTGGAATTTCATGATTAATTAAAATTTCACCTTTGAAAATCACTACTTGTCCATTCATAAAAACTCCAGAATGAATATTTGTAGACTGAATGACTTCCAAAACTTCGATAGGAGATCTTCCTGTTGCTAGAAGTGGTTCATACCCATTTTCCTTTAATTGTTGAATCGCTTCTATGACTTCAAGGTCGACTTGGCCTTTTTTATTTAAGAGTGTTCCGTCCAAGTCAAAAAATACTAAACCTTTCATAAAAACCTCCTTTTCATATTACGTTCATTATATCACGAAAGTGATATAGTTTGGGAATTGATGCTTAAAAAATCATCTCTAAATAAAGAATTTAAGGGCAATTGGTAGTAATTACACTATATTTATGGTAGAATTGAAAAGAATATTAATAGAGGAGGAAGATCCTTTGTATCAAACAATTTTAACATTGATGATTATTATTAGTGTGTTACTAATTATTATTGTAGCTATGCAACCATCGAAAACAAATGCAGCAAATTCATTATCAGGCGGTGCTGAGCAATTATTCGGGAAAACAAAAGCACGTGGATTTGAAGCATTCTTAATTCGAGTGACTGTTGGATTAGGAGCAATCTTTATGATTTTAGCAGTAGCCTTAGCGTACATCTCATCAAAATAAAAATGATTAAGCACAATGTTGAAGGAGTATCTCTAAGACATTGTGTTTTTCTATTATAAAAATATTCATTAAAGGTAGGAGTGGACAATTTGGAAGCAATTTGGTTAGAAGAAATAACAAATAAACGGGCGGTTATATTATTTCATGCATATACTGGGAAACCAACAGATCTGAGAATGTTAGCTTCCTTTTTACATCGTCATGATTATGCAGTTTATGTACCAGCATTTAGTGGACATGAACATTCAAATGCGTGTGAAATTTTAAAAGAAACACCAGACAAATGGTATGAAGATGCAAAACAAGCGGTACAATTTGTAAGAAGTCAAGGGTATTCAACGATTGCTGCACTAGGATTATCGATGGGTGGTATTATGGCAGCAGCACTAGCAACTGATCAATTAGTAGAAATTGCGGGAACATTTTGTTCTCCTGTTTCAAAAAGAAATGCGCAATTACCAGATTTGTTGAAGAGTTTTATAGCTTTTGCTACTCATTCTGGGATGTGTGAAGATGAAATGTTCACATTAGGAAAAAAAGCAAAACAACAATTATTAGATTTACATGATTTTTCAGCTAAAGTGGCAGAAAAACTAGAACAAGTGACAGGACCTTTTTATATTGCGCAAGGGGAATTAGATCGATTAGTCGATCCAGAAGTATCTATTGAGATGAAAGAAGCATTAGTGAATGCAGCCGTTGATTTTCATTGGTTTGAAAAATCAGGGCATGTCATTACAGTAGGAAAAGAAAAAGCAGAATTTCAAGAATCTGTATTAGAATTTTTAAACCAACAAGAATGGAGGTAAGAAATGAGAGAATCATTGAGAACCGTTTTGGTGTCCTTTTTTGAGGAATATGCACCAGAAAGTTTTTATGTAAAAGAAATTAGTGAACATTTTGGGATGAATCAATCTCAAGATTTTAAAATATTAGTGAAAGAATTAGCCGCATTAGAAGAAGAGGGCGTCTTAGAACTAAATCGAAATGGAAAATTTGGATTAAATCCTTTAAATCAAACATTAAAAGGAACGTATCGAGCAAATGACAAAGGATTTGGATTTGTCACAGTAGTCGAAGGAGAACCAGATATTTTCATTCCTCGTGGAGATACAATGAGTGCGATGGATGGGGATGAAGTAGAATTAGTGATTACAGAACCAGCCGATAGCTATCGTCAACGCTCTGCGACAGGGAAAATTGTCCAAATTATTCAACGAAATACGACTCAAGTGGTAGGGATTTATACTCGCTTTAGTTCAGAAACTGCAGAAGATACAGGGTATTGCGGTGAAGTAGTTGTCAAAGATAAAAAATTAGCAGGTACTCGTTGTTTAATTCGTCCAAATGGATTACATCCAGTAGATGGAACAGTTGTCATTGTAGAATTAACAAAATATACGAATGAAAAAAATCGTTCTTCATTAGAAGGAATTGTTGTCAAAGAAATTGGATATAAAGATGCCGTAGGTATGGATATTTTAATGATCCTACAACAATTACATATTCCAACAGAATTTCCACAAGAAGTGATAGACCAGGCAAATCTTGTTCCTGAAGTTATCACAGATGAAGATCGACAAGGGCGTAAAGATTTACGTGAACAATTAACCGTGACTATTGACGGGGCAGATGCCAAAGATTTGGATGATGCTGTTGCACTTACAAAACGTGAAGATGGAACCTTTGAATTAACTGTTTCGATTGCGGATGTATCGTATTATGTAACGGAAAATTCAGCTATTGATAGAGAGGCATTTGAACGTGGAACAAGTGTGTACTTAACAGATCGTGTTGTTCCAATGTTGCCACAACGATTATCAAATGGAATTTGTTCTTTACATCCACATGAAGAACGACTAACGATGTCTTGTCGTATGGAAATTGATCGAAGTGGAACGATTTATCAATATGAGATTTTCCCAAGTGTCATTCGCTCAGATATGCGATTAACGTATAATTTAGTGAATGAATTGTATGAGAAAAAAGAAGTCGAAATTCCAGAAGAAATTCAGCAAATGTTGCTAGATATGAGAGAATTACATCATATTTTAGAAAGACGAAGAAAAGAACGTGGAGCGATTGACTTCGAAACACATGAAGCAAAAATTATTGTGGATGAACAAGGTGCCCCAATTGATATTCAAATTCGTGAACGTGGAGTTGCAGAACGATTAATTGAATCGTTTATGTTAGCAGCCAATGAAACAGTGGCAATGCATTATCAACGCAGAAATGTTCCGTTTATCTACCGTGTCCATGAACAACCACAACAAGAAAAAATGCAACGTTTCTTAGAGTTTGTCACAGCATTTGGCATTAATATTAAAGGAACAAGCGACACCATTAGTCCGAAAAAACTGCAAAAAGCCTTAGATGAAGTTAAAGGGGAAACTTATGAAGCAGTTGTATCGACTATGATGCTACGTTCTATGAAACAAGCTAAATATGATATTACACCTTCTGGACATTATGGATTAGCTGCAGAAGATTATACTCACTTTACTTCACCGATTCGTCGTTATCCAGACTTAATTGTTCACCGTATGATTCGTCAATACGAAGGAAGTGGAAGTTTCCTATCGAAGCAACAAGAGGAATTGAATGCTTCTAAATTAGAAAGAATTGCGGATCAATCGAGTAAAATGGAACGTTTAGCGGTTCAAGCAGAACGTGAAGTAGATGCGATGAAAAAAGCTGAATTTATGGCAGATAAGATTGGGCAAGAGTTTGAAGGAATTGTTAGCTCCGTTACTAAGTTTGGAATGTTTGTTGAATTGCCAAATACCGTAGAAGGTTTAGTGCATATTACGCATATGAATCAAGATTACTTTAACTTTATTGAAAGTCATATGGTCTTAATTGGTGAGAGAACAGGAGTAACTTATCGAATCGGAGATCGTGTTAAAGTAAAATTAATTAAAGTCGATGTAGAAGCGCATGAAATTGATTTTATTTTATCAGTGGATAATGCAGATTTGATTACTCAAAACAAACGTCCAACTAAAGGAAAAGAAGCGTTAAAGAAAGCTGCGAAAAAAGAAAGTCGAAGTAACAAATCGAAGAAGTCTTCTAAAAATAAAGGGAGACAACATTTTAAAGCGCAAGCAAAGCAAAAGCGTAGAAAAAAACATTCGTAAGGAGAATTCGGATGCCAAAAGGAACAGATAATAAAGTTTTAGCACAAAATCGTAAGGCGAATCATGATTATACGATTTTAGATACGATTGAAGCAGGTTTAGTGTTAACGGGAACGGAGATTAAATCGGTTCGTCAAGCTAGAATGAATTTGAAAGATGGTTATTGTAGTTTTAAAAATGGGGAAGCCTTTTTAGTGGGGGTTCACATTAGTCCGTTTGAGCAGGGGAATATTTTCAATCATGATCCGCTTCGTACGAGAAAGTTGTTGTTGCATAAGAAGCAAATTCAGATGCTTGAGCAAGAGGTAAGACAGGCTGGAAATACGGTTGTTCCATTGAAGGTTTATATTAAAAATGGGGTTGCCAAGTTGTTGATTGGAATTGCTAAAGGTAAGAAAAACTATGATAAGCGTGAAGCTTTAAAACAAAAAGATATAAAACGAGATGTACAGAGAGAGTTAAAAAACTATCGTTAGACTACGAAAGACTTCTAAAATAGTAGCATAGGACGGCAGCAGACCTTCGGTCTCATGCCTAAAAATCAAGTCTAGGTCTTGATTTTTCCTTGTGAAAGTAGCCGAAAATCTGCTGCTTTCACGCATGCTACTATGAGGAAGTCTTTCTTCGCTTTTCCGTAGAGGTATTAGGGTACGTGTAGGATGGTGACTTTCGTTTATATGTATACTACAGGTTAGATTTTTTTATAAAAATCCGCTTAAAAAAATATTTTTTAAACTTTTTATCGTATCTATATAGTGAAGAGAAAATTAAGTAAAGTTCGATTTTTCTTCATGAAAATAGAAAGGGTGTAAAAAGATGGAAGAGCGGATTAAAGATGCAAGGCCAATGATGGATTTGATGGCAAAGAAAGTTTTTAGTAATACAGAAATAACAGCACAGTTCATACGAGATATTCTTGATTTGCCTGTACAAACAGTTACTATACTAGATGGTACACAAATACATGAACAACAATTTGAAGACTTTTTGACTTATATGACGAGTATTGATGTCTTAGCTGCTTTACAAGATGGAACTCAAGTCATTATCGAAATTCAAGTAGCATTTCAAATTGACTTTATCAAGCGTTTATGGTTATATCTATGTGAACAAGTCTCTAAGAATTTAGATGTGTATAAAAAAGATGGTATACAAACGCATAGATTAGCAGAAGAAATGCTTCCAGTGTATACAATTGCCATTACACAAAAAAGATTTTTCGATGATGAAAGAATGATTCATTCGTTTAGTTTAAGAGATGATACTACGAGTGAAGAATTAAAAGTACAATTTAAAGGGATTGACGAAAAGAGAAATCTTGTACGAATGGTATTTTTAGAATTGGAAAAATATCATAATACGGATTTACAACATTATCGTAAAGTTCGATGGATTGAGTTTTTTGGAAATAAACCTTATACACAAAATCCTGAGACAATACTGAAACAAGCAGATCAAATCATTAACCCAGTCGGATGGACAAAGGAGGAGAAAGCCATGTTAGATGAAAGAACAAGATACCTTCAAGCATATTATGGGCATTTGGCGACTGTAGAATATCAAAAGGAAGAAGCTTTAAGACAAGGATTACAGCAAGGTAGGATTGAAATTGTTGTAGATTTAATTAAAAATGGAATCCTATCGAAAGAAATAGGGGCAAAGCAACTAAATATTTCTGAAAAAGAATTAAATAGGTATTTATAAAGACGAGGGAGACTTTTTGTTTTGGCAAGAAGTCTTTTTTTGTTTCCATGCAGAAAAACTATGGAATATAATAGTTAAAAACTATACCAAATATTCATTTAAAGTTATTGACAATAACTTACGTATATATTATATTATCTACAACAGATAAATAACTGATGCAATGAACAGATAAGTAAATAAAAGCGAACGTAAAAAGAGAGTCCGGTTGGTGAAAAAGGATGCAGGAACTTTATTGAAAATGGTCTGGGAGCAACAGGAGTGATAAAGCTTCTGCGAATGGTGCCCGATACCGTACTAGAGTATAAATATGTACTTATAGAGTAACAAGCTGTGAAGTTTGTTAAAAATAGAGTGGTAACGCGATCCTTCGCCTCTAGTCAAAAACTAAGGTGGAGTTTTTTTATGGCTTAAATACTTGTAACATCAATTATCTGATTCGACGATTGACGGAATGCGCGCCCGTTAATCATCATTTATCAATTGTAAAAAGAAAAGGGGAATTTATTTATGAACATTTCAAAATTAATTAAAACAGCAGCATTAGGATTAGTAGCTACAACATTAGTAGCATGTGGAAACGGAGCATCTCAATCAAAAGATACAGCAACAACAGCAGCTCCAAAAGTAGAAGATAAAAAGATTACAGTAGTAGCTTCACCAGCACCACACGGTGAAATTTTAGAAGCAGCTAAATCAATTCTTAAAAAAGATGGATATGATTTACAAATCAATATCGTAAATGACTATGTAACACCTAACCAAATCGTATTCGGAGGAGATGCAGATGCAAACTACTTCCAACATACACCTTACTTAGAAAAATTCAACAAAGAACATAATGAAGACTTAGTAAGCGTTGGGAATGTTCACATCGAACCAATGGCTATCTACTCTAAAAAATACAAATCTTTAGCAGATTTACCAGAAAATGCAACAGTATATGCTTCAACAAACCCAGCTGAAGTTGGACGTTTCTTAGCATTCTTCACTAAAGCAGGCTTAATTAAATTAAAAGATGGCGTTAAACCAGTTGACGCTCAATTAAGCGATATCGTTGAAAACAAAAAGAACATTCAAATTAAAAATGAAATCGCTCCTGAATTATTAGTATCAACATTTGAAGCTAATGAAGGTGATGCAGTAATCATCAACTCAAACTTCGCTATCGATGCAAAATTATCTCCTAAAAAAGATTCAATCGCTTTAGAAGATGAAAGCTCACCATATGCAAACTTAATTGCAGTTAAACCAAAAGATAAAGATTCAGACAAAGTTAAAGCTTTAATCAAAGCATTACAAAGTGATGAAATCCGTAAATTTATTTCTGATAAATATTCAGATGGGTCTGTAATTCCTGCAAAATAATGATAAAATAGAAGGTGTGGCATAAGCTATGTGCCACACCTTTTTTAGAGTATAAGGAGAAGAATGATGATTAAAATACAAGAAGTTTCTAAAATTTATCATGGCAAACAAGGTACGGTTGAAGCGGTAAAAGATGTTTCTTTAAATATTAACAAAGGCGAAATTTTTGGAATTATCGGCTTTTCAGGAGCTGGTAAAAGTACATTAATTCGTTTGTTAAATGGTCTTGAATCTGTTACAACGGGTCATATTTTTGTGAATGATAAAGATATTACAACATTAAAGAAAAAAGAATTATTACAAGAGCGTCGTAAAATTGCGATGATTTTCCAACATTTCAATTTATTATGGTCACGTACAGTGGAAGAAAATATTGCTTTTTCATTAGAAATTGCTGGTGTGGCAAAAGATGTTCGTCAAAAGAAAGTAGCCGAACTAATTGAAATTGTAGGATTAAAAGGAAGAGAAAAATCTTATCCATCTCAATTATCTGGTGGACAAAAACAAAGAGTGGGTATTGCACGTGCATTAGCCAATGATCCTGAAGTGTTATTATGTGATGAAGCAACAAGTGCATTAGATCCCAAAACAACAAAAGATATTTTGAACTTATTAGTAGAAATTAATAAACGTTTAGGATTAACAATTGTATTAATTACACATGAAATGCATGTTGTTCGTCAAATTTGCCATCGTGTTGCTGTAATGGAACAAGGTAGAGTAGTTGAAACTGGGGAAGTATTAGATGTGTTCAAAAATCCTCAACAAACGATTACTAAACAGTTTGTTGGAGAAGAACGTTCTGAACAAGATTTACATGATGTTTTTGAACATTTATCAACTTCACTTCGTCCAGGTGTTGCTGTTCGTATTCAATATTTAGGGGATACAACTGCTGAAGGAATTTTATCAGAAGTGATTCGTAAACTAGATGTTTCAATTTCTATTTTACAAGCGCATGTTAATGTGACTCAAAAAGGTGTGCTTGGTAGTATGATTATTTTAATTGAAGAAGAATCTGCTAAAGCTGAAGAAGTGATTGATTTCTTAAGAAAAGCAGAAATTATTGTGGAGGTACTAGAGAATGTTTAATGTGTTTTTAGCTCAAACGAGTTTTTCAGAATTATTCCATGAGATGCTTAGTTTTAAAAATGTAGATTGGAATGAAGTGATTAAAGCGACAAATGAGACAGTTTATATGAGTTTTCTATCTACTTTCTATGTATTTATTATTGGTTTAGCGCTTGGTTTGTTTTTATATTTAACAAGTCCTGGTAGAAGTTTAGAAAATAAATGGGTGAATTTATTCCTTTCTGGAATTATTAATATTTTCCGTTCGGTTCCATTTATTATTTTACTTGCTTTATTAATGCCTTTTACAAAAGCGTTGATGGGAACTATTTTAGGGCCTAAGGGTGCGATTCCAACTTTAGTGATTAGTGCGGCTCCTTTCTATGCTCGTTTAGTGTCTATTTCATTAAATGAGATTCCTTCTGGAGTTGTAGAAGCGGCTGAATCGATGGGGGCTACGACTCGTCAGATTATTACGAAGGTGTTAATTCCTGAATCTCTTCCTGCGTTAGTATCTGGTATTACGGTAACAACGATTGCGTTAGTGGGTTCTACTGCTGTTGCAGGTGTTATTGGTGCTGGGGGATTAGGGAACTTAGCATATATGATTGGTTTTACTCGTAATAAGCAGGATATTATTTTCGTGGCGACGGTTGCGATTTTAATTCTTGTGTTCTTGATTCAATTCGTCGGAGACTATGCGGTGAAGAGGATCGACAAACGTTAAAAATTTTGAATTAGACTTTGCTATATAGTAGCGGCGGACGCCAGCAAACCTTCGGTTTCATGGCTAAAATTCGAGCCTTGGTCTCGAATTTTCCGGTAATATAATCTGACTCTGCAGATTATATTACTTGTGCTACTATGCAAAGTCTTTTCTTATGGACGGATATTTATTGGAGTACGTTTATGATATAGACTTTGCTTTATTGTAGCGGTGGACGGCAGCAAACAGCTTTGCTGTTTCATGCCTAAAAATTGAGCCTAATGTCTCAATTTTTCCTGTCCAATAAGCCAACATGGAATGCTACTATGCAAAGTCTTTTCTTATGGACGTGTATTTATGAGAGTACGTTTAAGAGATAGACTACCTTTTGTAGTAACGATTGTACGTTTCCTTCTTAATGCTGTCACAAAATCTTTTGTCCGTACAAAAAATGAAAATACAACCGACTTTTCAAGTAGCAAGGGTAATAGAAACTGTCACAGCAGTTTCTATTACTGGGAAATTTGAGACTTTAGGCTCAAATTTTAGCCAAGAGATTCGCAAAGCGAAGCTACTGGCGTCCATTGCTACAGCCCCAAAAGTCGGTTGTATTTTATTTTTTATATAAATGATGCAGATGAAAATAACCTTTTCATGAAATTTACATAGTTTACATTGCTAGAAGTGGTTGACAAGTGCTTGGTTTTCCTTTATCTTATGTATGCGAACCGGTTCCACAATGTGGTTCCCAATTGAAAAAGAAAGGATAGTTCAACATGAATTATGATGTAATTGCAAAAGAAGTCCTTGAAAATATCGGAGGACGTGAAAATGTTCAATCTGTGGCACACTGTGCAACACGATTAAGAATTATGGTTCTTGATGAAGCAAAAATCAACAAAGAAGCCATTGACCAATTAGAAGGAGTAAAAGGAGCATTCTTTAACTCAGGTCAATACCAAATTATCTTCGGGACAGGAACAGTTAACAAAGTCTATGAAGCTGTTGCACGTTTAGGAGTAGCAGAAACTTCAACAGCACAAATGAAAGAAGAAGCGAAAAAACAAGGAAACTTATTCCAAAGAATGAGTAGAACATTCGGAGACGTATTCGTTCCAATTATTCCAGTTTTAGTAGCAACAGGATTATTCATGGGATTACGTGGATTATTAACAAACCCAATTTTCCTTGGATTATTCGGAATGACACCTGATGTCATTGACAAAAACTTCTTATTATACACACAAGTATTAACAGATACAGCCTTTGCATTCTTACCAGCCTTAGTTGCATGGTCAACATTTAAAGTATTCGGTGGTTCTCCAGTACTTGGAATTGTATTAGGATTAATGTTAGTAAACAGTGCTTTACCAAACGCTTATGTAGTAGCTGCCGGTGGAGCAGAGCCAATTGTATTCTTTGGTTTCATCAAAGTAGTTGGTTACCAAGGAACAGTTTTACCAGCATTCTTCGTAGGGATGATTGGTGCTAAATTAGAAAAATGGTTACGTACAAAAGTTCCAGATGCATTAGATTTATTAGTAACACCATTCTTAACATTCTTAGTAATGAGTGTTCTTGGATTATTCATCATTGGACCATTCTTCCACTCAGTTGAAACAGTCGTATTAAACGCAACTGAGTTTGTTTTACAATTACCATTTGGACTAGCAGGAATTATTATTGGTGGATTACAACAAGTTATCGTAGTAACTGGAGTTCATCACATCTTTAATTTCTTAGAAACACAATTATTACAATCTTCAAAAATTGCTACAGGTGTGGAATTAAATCCATTTAACCCAATTATCTCAGCAGCAATGGCAGCACAAGTAGGAGCAACATTAGCAGTTGCCTTCAAAACAACAGATACAAAATTAAAAGCTTTAGCATTACCATCAGCTTTCTCAGCTGCATTAGGAATTACAGAGCCAGCAATTTTCGGAGTTAACTTACGTTTTGGTAAACCATTTGTAATGGGATTAATCGGAGGAGCTACAGGAG
>CALATC010000242.1 GCA_937891475.1 uncultured Granulicatella sp.
TACGAGATTTCTGCCTGTCTCGTGGGCTCGGAGATGTGTATAAGAGACAGATTCTTATCTATTCTTTTTCAGCATGAGTTTTCCCTTGTGCTTTTGCTTGAGACTCACTCATTTCAACAACTTTGGATTTGTTTGTTTTTGCTGGCATATTTTTCTTGTCATACCAATATACCGTAGCTTTTCCTTCATTTGCTACATATACCGTACGATCATTTTTTCTTTTTGCTGTACTTTTAGTTGTTACTTGAACTTCACTTTGAGTGGTTTCTTGAGTTTCATTTGTAATAGTTGGGGCAGCTAAACCTGTTTGATAATCCAATGTTCCATTTGGTGCATCATTATTTAAAATGACTCTCGTTGTTCCATCTTCATTCACTTCTTCAAGCGAACTATTAAATTGAATCTGAATCAATCTTCCATTGGCAGATATTCCAGCATATTGTAACTCTACTTGGCGAGGAATTAATTCTGAATCTGTATAAAGCGGTGTTACTCGATAATCTAACCATGCATTTTTATTTTGTTTTAACCATGCAGCTAATTTTTCTTCATAAAATAACATGGCTACAGGATTTTTTTCATCCGTTCCTGTCATACTTCCTGTATTTAAATAAGCTGTCATCGGTGTTAAGTTTCTAAGTTCATCATTTAATCCACTAAATTGATAGCCTACTAGATGACCACGATTCATAAACCAAGCTTCTTTTCTTGTATAATCTACTGGAAACTTAAAGTTATGCCATCCTACTGGATCTACATTAATTCTACTATCTCTTTCATCTGTTGGTTTATCATCATATCGTAATTGAATATGTGCCTGAGTCGAACGTTTATACGAATCTAATTCTCCTAATACCATTTGTTTTTCTTTTTTAAATGGTAGAAGAGATTCTGGTAAATCATAAGATTTTTCAACCTGAACCGTTGTCGTTGTTGTCTCATCTTTGACGCCTTTTTGGGTATTCGTTGAACAAGCAACAAATGTTAAAGAGGTCATCCATAAAAGAAAGAGTTTAAAAAAGCGATTTTTCATATCATTCTCCTTTTATTATTCTTTCCAACGAATAGGAGTTTGTTCTTGTTGGATTAACATTTCATTTACTTTACTAAATGGTTTACTTCCAAAGAAGCCTCTATAAGCAGATAACGGGCTTGGATGAGGGGCTTTTAAAATGACATGACTCGGATTCGTAATCAGTTTTTCCTTATCCTGAGCCGGTTTACCCCAAAGGATGAAAATCACTGGATGGTTTAATTCATTTAATGACTCAATGAGTCGATTCGTTAATCTCTCCCAGCCCATTCCTTTATGACTATTCGCATTTCCTTCTTCTACTGTTAAAACGGTATTTAACAATAACACTCCTTGTTTTGCCCAATGAGATAAATCTCCTTCTGTTGGAAGACCGCCCCCGATATCCTCTTGTAATTCTTTATAAATATTTTTTAGGGATGGAGGAAGTGAGATTCCTTTTTGAACAGAAAAGCTTAATCCATGAGCTTGTCCAAAACCATGATAAGGATCTTGTCCTAAAATGACGACCTTAACGGATTCAAATGGCGTTAATTCTAAAGCTCTGAATACATTTTTTTCTTCAGGAAATACTCTGACTTCTTCTCTTCTTTTTTGAACAAAAGCTAGCAACTCCTGATAATAGTCTTTTTTCATTTCTTCTGATAATATTTCATTCCAAGTCGTCATGATGCATCCTCAATTTTTTGATAAATTTCAAAGGTATGTGGATAAATATTTTTTTCATCCACTGTTCCATCCATACTTTTAACTTTTACAAATTTTTCCCATGGAAAATCTTTTGGAAAATACGTATCCCCGTCAAATTGTGCATGAATTTTTGTGCAATAAAGTGTATTTACTTCATGTTTTAAAGAATCAAATAATACTGCTCCACCAATAATATAAATATCTTCATGTTTGGCATCTTCTACTAAAGTTTCAATATCAGTAACAACTTCTGCTCCATTTGCATCATAATCTGCTTGATAAGATACAATGATACTGTGTCTTCTTGGTAATAATCTCTTCCCCATACCTTCAAAAGTATTACGCCCCATTACAATCGTTTGATCTAATGTGACTTCTTTGAAAAATTTCAAGTCATTTGGTAAGTGCCATGGTAAAACTCCTTCTTTTCCAATAACACCATTTTCATCTTGTGCCCAAATATAAATTAACATGCAATTTCCTCCTTTAGATTAAACAGCAATCGGTGCTTTAATCTTTGGATGACATTCATATCCTTCTAATACAACATCTGCAACTTCTAAATCATATAATGATTTTTCAGGATGTTTTAACACTAATTGTGGTAATTCAAAAGGTTCACGGCTTAATTGAAGATCCACTTGTTCTAAGTGATTTAAATACAAGTGAGCATCTCCTAAAGTATGAACAAACTCTCCAACTTCTAATCCTACTTCGTTTGCAATTAAATGCGTTAATAATGCATAACTCGCAATATTAAATGGCACACCTAAAAAGACATCTGCACTACGTTGATATAATTGACAACTTAACTTACCATCTGCCACATAAAATTGGAACATTGTGTGACATGGGGGTAAAGCCATACTTGGAACATCTTCTGGATTCCATGCAGATACTAATAGTCTTCTTGAATCAGGTGAAGTTTTCAACATCTCAATCACTTGTGCTAATTGGTCAATCGTTTCTCCTTGAGTTGTTTTCCAATGTCTCCATTGTGAACCATAAATATTTCCTAATTCTCCATATTTTGAAGCAAAATCATCATCGTTTAAAATTCTTTGGCAAAATGTTTCTAATTCTTTTTCATACACTTCTTTAAATTCTGGATCTTGTAAACTTCTACGACCAAAATCTGTCATATCTTCTCCAGTATAATCAGGAGACTCTACATAACGTTTAAAAGCCCACTCATCCCAAATATGATTATTATGTTGTAATAAATAACGGATATTTGTATCTCCTTTAATAAACCATAATAACTCACTTTTAATGAGTCCAAATGGAACTCTTTTAGTCGTTAATATTGGAAATCCTTTTGACAAATCAAATCGCATTTGATAACCAAAAATACTTTTAGTTCCTGTACCTGTACGGTCTGATTTTTCAACTCCTTCTTGTTTAATTTTTTCTAGTAATTCTAAATATTGTTTCATCTGATGAGCTCCCTACTGTTAAACTAATTCAGCTAAATATTCCCATCTTTCGTAGGCATTAGCTAACTCTTCTTCTAATGTTTCTAATTGTGTTTGTAATTCTTGTAATTTAGCAAAATCTTGTGCTTGTTGATTCATTGCTTCTTCAATTTCTTCAATTGATGCTTCTAATCCAGCGATTTTGCCTTCAATTTCTTCCCATTCTTTTTTCTCATGATACGTCATCTTTTTAGCTTTTTCTGGAGTGGAAGATTTCGGTGTTTCAGCTACTTTTGGAGCTTCAACAGTTTTAGTTTCTTCTACTGTTAACTCACCTTGTTTTTCTAAGAAATCACTCATAGAACCATAATACAATTCTGTATTTCCTTGTCCTTTAATCACAAATAATTGATCCATTGTTTTATCTAAGAAATAACGGTCGTGAGAAACTACAATGACTGCACCATTAAATTCATCTAAATAATCTTCTAAAACAGTTAATGTATCAATATCTAAATCATTGGTCGGTTCATCAAGTAATAAGACATTTGGCTTTGTCATTAATAGACGTAATAAATATAACCTTCTTCTTTCTCCACCTGATAATGTTCCAATCAATGCTCCATGCATATAGCGAGGGAATAAAAATGTTTCTAGTAATTCCGTAATCGAAGCTACTTCACCATTTTTTTGACGAACTTCTTCAGCATATTCTCTTAAATATTGCACTAATTGCTTATCCATTGGAATATCTTCATCTTGTTGCTTATAGTAAGCTAAGCGAACGGTATCTCCAACAGTCATTTCTCCTTCACTAAAAGGATACAGACCTGCTAGAGCATTTAGGAAAGTAGATTTTCCAACTCCATTTTCTCCAACAATTCCAATTCTAGCTTGGCTTTGAATAATCCATTCTAATGAACGAACAACTGACTTATCACCGATTTGCAAGCTCACATCTTTTAATTGAAACACTCGTTTTCCAATTCTTATTTGATCAAAGCGAATGGCTAAAGATTCTTTAGAATCCGTTTGTTTCACTTCTTTTTCTAATTGTTCAAACCGTTGAATTCTTGCTTGTTGTTTGGTTGTTCTTGCCTTAGCACCTTGTCTCATCCATTGTAATTCTTGTTGGTATAAACGTTGCTGTTTATGAGACATTTTTTGAGCAATTTGTTCTCGTTGTGATTTTTGTTCTAAATAAGATTGATAATTCCCATCATAAGCTTCAATTCTACCTTGAGTTAATTCAAACATATGATCAACGACACGTTCTAAGAAATAACGATCATGAGTGACTAATAGTAAAGAACCTTTGTACGAAGCTAAATATTGTTCTAACCATTGAATGGCTTGCATATCTAAATGGTTTGTTGGCTCATCTAATAATAATAAATCCGGCTCTTCCATTAACACTTTAGCAAGACCTACTCGTTTCTTTTGTCCCCCAGATAATGTAGCAATTTGTTGATGAATATCTTCAATTCCTACGTGTTGCAAAATGGATTTAATTTTCACTTCATACTGCCATCCATCCACTTGATTCATTTTTTGTTCCAATGCTTCAAATTGTTTTAAATATTTTTCATCTTGTGGATGCTGTTGTAATTTTTCGACACTCCATTCATAATCATGAACTAATCTTAATAGTGGATTGTCTGATTGATAAATGGCTTCAAATACCGTATGTTCAGGATTTAAAGAGGGATTTTGTGAAAGATACCCAATTCTAAAATCATTTGAACAAGTAATCGTACCACTCTCTGCTTCATCTATTCCGGCTAAAATATTTAATAGAGAGCTTTTTCCTGTACCATTTTGACCAATTAATCCGACATGTTCTCCTTCATTAATAATGAACGAAACATCTGCTAATAATGTTTTAGCAC
>CALATC010000243.1 GCA_937891475.1 uncultured Granulicatella sp.
GTCGTTGCCATATCAAAACATACCATTCCAATAAAGAACAACACCATATTGACAACATTGAAATTTCCAAATGTCCAAACAGAATAAAGCAATCCAATTACAAAAGGAATGACACTCGCAATTTTCGTTCTTAATTCCACTAATTCAATGATATCTTTCATACTAATGCGACCCTTCCCATGTATATTGATCATTCGTTAGTTTAAACGCATTTTTAATTGAATTAGAAACATAGATTTTTTTATCTCTTGTCATGAAAACTGCATCCACATCATCTTTTTGATTGACGTACTTCAATCCTGCTTCTACCCCGATTGAGAACATAGAAGTCGACAATGCATCTCCACGAGTAGAACTTGAAACAATAATCGAAACTCCTGCAATATCATTTTCATATGGATATCCTGTTTTTGGATTCAAAATATGATGATACGTTTTACCGTCTACTTCTAAATAGCGTTCATAAATCCCTGACGTTACGATTGTTTTTTCTTTTTCCAAAATCGTTCCTAAAGTTTTACCACGACTTTCTAACGGATCCTGTAACCCAACATTCCAAGCTACTCCGTCTCGTGCAGGAGAACCACCCATCACGACAATATTTCCACCCAAATCAAGAACAGCTGTTGTCACTCCTTCTTTTTTAAAGAAATTCCATAATTGATCCGCAATAAATCCTTTCGCAATTCCGCCTAAATCTAATAGCATTCCTTTTTGAGTTAAAAAGACACTTTTTTCTGCATCATTTAAAACAACATTTTTATAATTGACTAATGGTAGTGCATCATCAATTTCTTTTTGGGATGGTTTTCTAGCATCCGGGAAACCAATTCTCCATAAACTCGTTAAAGGTCCTACCGTAATATCAAAACTACCATCAAATTCTTCACTATATGCTAAACCTTGTTTAATAAGGTCATACACTTCATCACTAACTGCAACCGCATGATCTCCAGCCGCTTCATTAATGGCATCTACTTCAGAACCACTAGCATTTACTGTAATTCTAGCTTCTAAATCTTTCACCATTGCAAAAGCACGTGTTAATAATTCTTCAGTATTTGGATGATAGACAGATAATGCTACTGCAGTTCCTAATAAAAAATCTGTTTTCTTAACGGGAGACTTAATAATTTCTCTTGGTGTTTTCACGGAAGCTGATGAAACAACTTCTGTATCTTGAACTTTCTTTTGTTGGCAACTCACTAATCCAATTGAACTTAAGGCAAGAGTTGTTACCAACAACCATTTATTGATTTTCATATATCTCTCCTTAAATGTATAAATTCCATTCAAATAGTCTACTAAATTTTTCACAATAACTCAAGTTAAAGTCCTATTTTCCAACCATAAAAAAAACCGAGCCTAAGCCCGGTTCTTACTTTTGTTTAAAATTAGCCTTGAGGTGCTGCCACTTTAATTTCTTTAGTGTCACCTTTTTGAGCTGCTTCAATTAATTTATTTGCATATTCTACAAATGAAGTATGAGCTTGAGTTGCTCCTGATACTACTTCAACATCTGATGGATTTTGTTTTTCTACTAATCCAATGTTGTATGCTTTGAAGTATTCTGCAGGACCTGTACCCATTTTATCTTTCATTTGTTTTTCATAAGCTTCATCTTCTGATTTACGTTTACCATCTTTATTTAAGTTGTCATAGTCAGAAGATTTGATTTTTCCGCCTTCAACTACGATTGTAAACTCTACATGCCAACCACGTTTGTCAGCTTCAGATACTAATTTGTAAGTACCATCTTTTAATTCTCCTGAAGCAGTAGATTTTGCTGCTTGAGTAGTTTTTGCTGAAGAAGTTGTTGAAGAAGTTGATTTAGAACCTCCACCACATGCAGTTAATACAACTACTGATGATAATAAAGCAGCTGCTGTTGCTAATGATTTTTTGAATGTCATTTTATTCATCCTTTTCTCTTTAATTTCAGAATTTTATTAAATTCTTTAGGTAACATTATATCATGTTCCTATAACTCATTGCAAATTCTAACAATATCGGTAAAAACTATGTCAAGCACATGTAAAAACATCCTATCTTCATAAAAAAACTCCAACTAACAGTCTTAGTCTCTGTTAATTGGAGTTTATTTTTCGATTACATTGTACGCTCTAACAATTGTTTCGTTAATTGCGTTATCGTTTCCTTCCTATCACTTTCTGGCAAACGATCAATTTGAGATAATGCTTGTTTTGTATATTGCTGTGCTAATTGTTGTGCTTTTTGCAAGCCACCAGAATCATGCACTAATTTTCTTAGTAATACTCTTTCTTGTTCAGAGATTGCTTGTTTTTTCTCCAATAATGGAATGATTTTCTGGGACTCTTTTTCCATTGCATAAATTAATGGCGCTGTATAGACCCCTTGCGCAACATCTTCTAGCACAGGTTTTCCGAACTCTTGAGGCGTTACTTGATAATCTAAAATATCATCTAAAATTTGAAACGCCATTCCAATTTGTTGCCCAATTTTCTTTGCTCTAAGAGCATCATCCATTTGTCCTAATTTTGCTCCCATATAACAGCTAACCATAAATAACTGAGCCGTCTTTCCTTCAATTCGTTTCAAATATTCTTGAAGCCCTAAATCATAGCGATAACGATTTCTCATCTGAGCTAATTCGCCTTCAACTACTCGTGCCATTCCATTTGTTGGAAGTGAAATTCCGTCTAAATCAGACAAATACGCTGAAAGAAGTTGATAACAACTCGTTAAAACAAAATCTCCAGCATAAATCGCCACACGATTTCCATAACGAGAATTCAAAGTCTCTTGACCTCTTCTCATATCTGCTTCATCAATCACATCATCATGGAGTAAGGTTGCTACATGCAATAATTCTAACGCTGCTGCAACAGCTCTCACTTGCTGCTGATTCCCATTTTTACTCCAGTTAGCAAATAACGTCATATAAGCAGGACGAATCATTTTTCCACCTTGCTGCAACATTGTTACAATCGCTTGGTGAATATCTTCATCTTCCATTTCAACACTTTCTATCATTAACTGACGAATGGCTGTTAATTCCTGTTTTAAAAACGGGTATTCATTCCACATTGAATGAACCATTTCCATAATTTTTTCTCCAATCACTATAGACAAAAAGCCGGCAAAGCCGACTTTTATCTTATTTAACGTTCTTGTTTATCTGAACCGAAACCATAAATATGTTTCGAAGTTCCATACCACCATTTACCAGCAGTTTTTTGGAACCATGGGATGAAGTAGTAATCTAAACCAAATGCACGTCCTGATCCGTTCATTAAAGCAATTGCTGCTGGGATAAACCACATATTTACCCAGTAGAACATACCTGACAATACAAATGTTGTTACTAATCCAACTGTTACTGCATTAACAATCCATGTTAAGAATCCAGCCATAATTGCTAAACCAATTGCTAATTCTACAAACGACATAATTGTTTGCATTACATGTGCAACTTCAACGTTTGGAATCATGATTTGCATAATTGAAGCAAACCAGTCTGGCATTTTATCTAATACCATCATTGGTTGTTCACCATATGAATAGTTAAATCCAAATGAAGTTGCTACTTCTGCCACTGTTTGAGTTGCTGCACCACTTGCTGCTGCAACTGTTTCAGCTGCTCCACTTGCTGCACTTGTTGGTTCTAATAACCAAGGGAATGGGAATGCTAAATGAGTTCCGTCAATCCAACTATGTGCACCCCAAAGACCAAAGATTTTCTTCAATCCTTCGATTGTCCACATTCCACCATAGAATAAACGTAATGGTAATGCCCAAAGAACATTTCCGTAACGTGATAAATGCCCACGGAAGATATTACGACGATCTTTAATGTGGAAGAATTCGTGGAATACGTATTGAATTGCATAATATAATGAGAAGATTTCTAAGAAGTATTTGATGTTTACTAAATGTTTCATCAACATTGCAAAGAATCCACTTAAGTGATATTTGCCCATTAAGAAAGCTACACCATAATGAGATCCAATTGAAACCATGAATCCATCATATTTTCCTTTATAAGCAACTTTTGCAGAGTTTTCCACATCTGCAATAATATTTTTCGCTGCTGTATGTCCAGTTTGCTCAGCAGCTTGAACGATTTGTGGAGTTGGACGATTTTCTTTATCAGGTTCTTCGTAGTATGCTAAGTCCCCGATTGCATAAATGTTTTCTTCTCCATCTACTTGCATGAATTCATTTACAACTAAACGGCCTGCACGAGCAGATTTGAATCCGAACACTTCAGACTCAGTATTTGCTTTAACACCAGCTGTCCAGAATAATGAGTAAGTTGGAATGACAGTACCGTCTACTAAACGAATGCTGTTTTCTTTTACTTCTTCAATTCCGTTTCCTTTAATGACTTTAATGCCACGGCTAGTCATGAATTTTTCAGCTTTAGCAGCATCTTTTTCATCTAACATATTTAAAATAGTTGGAACTGCTTCAACGATGTATAATGAGAATTCACTCTCATCTAAGTTGTATTGTTTCGCTAATACTGGAATCCAGTCCATGATTTCACCGACTAATTCTACCCCAGTAAATCCAGCACCACATACTGTAAATGTTAATAAAGCACGGCGTTTTGGAGTTACATGCTCTTTAGCTGCACGTTCTACACAACGAATAATGTGTTCGCGCATTTTAATCGCATCTTCCATTGACCATAATGTAAATCCGTGTTCTTTCACACCTTGTACACCAAAGTCATTTGCTTCTCCACCCATACCGATTACTAAATAATCATATTGGAAAGATTTGTAAGTTGTTGTAACAACTTTTTTAGTTTTATCTAAGCTAACCACTTTATCCGTTACTAATTGAACATTTTTAGAACGAGCAAATAGTTTTTGTAAATCATATTGAATCGCTTCTGGTTCTACACGACCTCCAGCTACTTCATGTAACTCCGTCATGTATGTTAAATATGGATGTTTATCAATTAAAGTAATTGTAACATCTTTATCTTTTCTGAAATGACGTGATAATTTTTTCGTTGCTGCTACTCCTGCAAATCCTGCACCGATAACAACAATATTTGTTTTCGTCATTAGAAATCCCCTCTCGTTTTGTAATTTTTTCACTTAAGCATTATAGTATAAAATCAACGTTTTGTCTAATTGTTTTTTAACTTTTCCATGTGTCTTTCATAAATTTACATTTCTTGTTTTTCACGATAATTCTTTAATATTTTGACATGATTTAAAGCATAGTTCGCTGAAATCCCAATCGCAATTCCTGCAAAAATCCCCACAATGGACATAGCTGGTAAATACAATAACACAGTCCAAGATTTGGCGATAAAACTTGCAATCACTAATTGACCAAAATTATGTAAAATACCACCCGTCGCACTGACTCCAATTAAACTAACACGTTTTGGCCCTAATTGTTTAATCAGCAACATCCCTAACAAACTAAACGTCGCTCCTGCGCTACTGTACAACAAAGTTGAAAACGTCCCACCTAACAAAGCAGTCAACAATGTTCTCAATAACACGACTAACACCACTTCTTGTAAGGACAATGTATATAAACCAATCACTGTAATAATATTGGCAACTCCTAATTTAGCACCCGGTGCAAAGGCAAAAGGAAAAGGAATCGCTTGTTCTAGTAAACTCAAAATAATTCCTTGAGCTGTTAATAACGAAATAAATAACATTTTTTTCAACGTTAGATTTTGTTTCATTTATCTATCTCCTCTCTTCAAACTCGCCTTATAATTGTACCATAACTCTCAAAAATCTTAAAAAGATATCTGAAAATTGAGCATAAAAACACCTCAAAAGTAGCTTTTACCCTAACTTTTGAGGCTGTATATCATTTATGAACGACGCATTAATAATTTTCTCTTCCATTCCATTACTTTTGGTGCAACATCTTGGAACATTGTAAACCAGAAGCGATTAATCGGTAAATCAAATTCTCCAATATACTCCACTAATGTTGGATCAAAGGATTGTTTGAATTTTGTAATTCCTGTATGATCTTCTGCATTACTTGAAACACCAAACATATCATAGTGGCGAATACCTTTTTCATCATACAGCTGTTGCATAATCCATGTTTGTAAAGCTTTATTCGCATTTAACCCAGCATCATCTGTAATATTCGCTCCATATAAATAATAAGCAGTATCTTTATAGGTAGCTACAAATGCTCCACTTAACACTTTTCCATTTGGATATTCATTACATAAGGAATCTAATTCAATTACTTCTTGTTCATATTTTGCAATATTTTTCAATAAGCTTTCTCTTTGATTCAATAGGTTTGTTCTCTTTTTCTCATTTTGAGTACTTTCAACTTGAGAAGCGATTTTTTCTACTTCGGCTTTAGCTTGGTGAATTCTATTTTCTGTCGATTCTTTTGCAACATGATAATCAATTTTAGCAAAATATAAATCCATCATATCGTGAGCATGTAATGTTTCATAAATCGTTGTTAGATATTCTTTACTTCTTGCAATATATTGATCGCGTTCAGCAGTAATACGATTTAATACTTCATAATCGTCAATATCTTCAATCGTTCCTTTATAACAAACAACTCCACGTTTTTGCGCCATTGTAACTTTATATCTTTCTTTAGAAGAGAAAGTATCTAAAATTCCTTTTCCTTTATCTTCTAATTCAACTATCATTGTCATTCTTGGCTGAATTCCATCAAACCCTAAATCTAGTGGTTGACTCACAAATCCTGCTTCTAACAATAATTGGCGAATCGTTTCTTGATTGATACCATCTTCTACAATTGAAAAGTCATTTAATCGTTCTCTCCACATAATTTCTGGGTCGATTTTCAATCCAAATGCTCGTTTTTGATTTAAATATGCTTTCAAAGTTTTAATGACTTCTTTAAATTGTTCTGAGTTATGATAATCCGTAACAATCCCTCTTGGAGCATACGCTAAATATCTTTTTACTACTGGAAGTACACGATATAAAATCATCGTTGCTGCAACTGGTTCATCTTGGTCATTCATTACAAAAAGAATGTCATTACTCCATTCTCCTCTTGTTTTCACTTCTCCCCATTCCGGAGTTTGAAAAAGAGTACAGTTTCCTTGAGTTTGTAAAAACTCATGATATTCTGTTATAGAATTTCTCATATCTTTAATATACATCTCTAACTTCCTCTCAACTATTGTCACTAAACAGTATGACACTTCTACAATGGATTGTCAAAAAATGTTAGAATAGTAGATTAGAATTCTCTTCCTAAAAATTAACAAGCATCAAAAAAGCCAAGTTTTCGCTCGGCTTCTCTTTCTTCTAAAATAGTTTTAAATATTGATCTAATTCCCATTGTGTGACTTGCGAACGATACGCTGCCCATTCGAATTTCTTCGCTTCTACAAAGTTACTATAGATGTGTCCACCTAATGCGTCTTTTACAACAGTATCAGATTTTAAGCAATCAATCGCTTCTGCTAAGCTACTTGGAAGATCATCGATTCCTACTTCTTTTCTTTCAGCAGTTGACATCGCATAAATATTACGATCCACTGGAGCAGGAACTGGTAATTTTTCACGAATCCCTTCTAAACCAGCACGTAAAATAGCTGCCATTGCTAAATAAGGATTTGCCGCTGGATCCACACTTCTTAATTCAATTCGAGTAGAAAGTCCTCTTGCTTCAGGAATACGAATTAATGGAGAACGGTTTTGAGCTGACCATGCAATATAAACAGGCGCTTCATAACCAGGCACTAAACGTTTATAAGAGTTAACTGTTGGATTACAAATGGCTGTTAATGCTTTCGCATGTTTCATAACACCTGCAATGAAATAACGACAAGTATCGCTTAATTGTTGTTCACCGTTTGGATCATAGAAGGCATTATTTCCTTCTTTATCAAATAATGATAAGTTAAAGTGCATCCCACTACCTGCAATTCCAAATACTGGTTTTGGCATGAAGGTTGCATGCAATCCATGTTTGCGAGCAATTGTTTTAACCACTAATTTGAAAGTTTGAATATTATCACACGCCGCTACTGCAGAAGCATATTTCCAGTCAATTTCGTGTTGCCCTGGTGCTACTTCATGGTGACTTGCTTCAATATCGAATCCAATTTTTTCTAATTCTAGTACGATTTCACGACGACATTCTTCCCCTAAGTCAACTGGAGCTAAATCGAAATAACTTCCTTGGTCATTTCCTTCAAGCGTTGGTTCTCCATTTTCATCTAATTTGAATAAGAAGAATTCTGGTTCTGGTCCTAAATTAAAATGAGAAAATCCTAACTCTTCCATTTCATGTAAAATTCGTTTTAAGTTTGAACGAGGATCGCCCGCAAATGGAGTTCCATCTGGTTTATATACATCACAAATTAAGCGAGCGATTGTTCCGTGTTTACTACTCCAAGGGAATACCACCCATGTATCCAAATCTGGATATAAATACATATCACTTTCTTCAATACGTACAAATCCTTCAATAGATGAGCCATCGAACATCATTTTGTTTGATAATACTTTTTTCAATTGAGTAATTGGTACTTCTACATTTTTAATTGTTCCTAAAATGTCTGTAAAAATCAAACGTAAATAACGAACGTCCATTTCCTCTACTTGTCTTAAAATTTCTTCTTGTGTGATTGCCATCTTTCTCCACCCCTATAATAATTTCTCTTGTCCAGATAATCTTCCAATATGCATAATTTCGTTATATAAAATTCGTCGAACATCTTCATCCGTTAATCCATCA
>CALATC010000244.1 GCA_937891475.1 uncultured Granulicatella sp.
CACGTTGTTTATTATAATCAACCATTCCAATTAATGTATCGATTTCTTTTTTAACAGCTTCTAAACCAATTAGGCTTTGTAATTCTTCATAACTGTCTAATTCTTTAGGAGCATTTTCATCTCCTTCTGCACTGACCCCTTTTGTATGACGAACAGATGCATGTAAAATCGAATTCTCATCTGTATCAATGTTTAATTCACTCGAACTACCTTGTGCATACATCAATTCTTGAACATGAATTAATGAAGATTCTAATCCTTTGATAGACACTTCAAGAGATTTTTCAAATAAAAGTTGTTTCGCAAAAATAGTTGAGCAATAATACAATCTTAATGGAATACTTGACTTACTTTCACACTGGAATGTAATCATTCCGTCAGCAAAGCAATAAGTATTTGGACCTAAATCAAAGTTATCCATAATTTTACAATTATTTAAACGAGTAATTGTTGCTCTCAAATCCATTGATTGAACCGTTACGTCCGTCAAAGTTACGCCACTTTTATTTTCAGAATAGATTCCTTGTCCTCTATCTACTTTACCAATAATTCCAGTATCTAATTGGAATGAAGAATCACTGACCCAAATCATTGGATAACCTTTCAGCATATCGCCACCATAAAATTGGCAATTATTAGCTTCTAATCGTGAATCTTTTTTTAAAGAAACGGCATTCCCTGAGTAGTTCTCACAAATGGTATTCGTGAATTTCAATTGTGAACCTTCACAAAAAGTTCTCCATTGGAAAAAGCAATCATTCGCTGTTACAGAACAATTTTTTAGGAAAATCGTTTGATCACTTTCATCACTAACAAAATATGTTTTACAATTTTCAAATGTAACAAAGGAATCATCTTTTGCAAAAAATAAATAATTTTCATTATGATCTTCCGTACATTCAAAGACACAATTTTTAAACGTGACAGAGCAATTTTCATTAATTTTCATTATTGTTGTATTTTTAACATTCGTAAACCAAATGTTTTCAAATACTACGGAAGCTCCACAGTCAAGAGCAATATAGCCTTGAAATTTATTCGTGAAGAATGATTCTCCATTTTCTTCGTCTAATAATCCTAGAAAAGTAAGATTTTTTGTAATTTCATATGGAACATCCGTTGAGAATCTCAAGAAATAATCTTTTTGGATTTCCAATACATCGCCTACTTTAGCGGCTGCTATGGCATCATTAAACTCCCATGTATTATCATCATATCCTACTTGATATGTCGGCATTTACTCACCTTCTTTTTTGTTTCAATCATGATTATTTTACCTGTTTTCCTTCTTTATTGTCAATTTATTATCAGATGTTTTCAGGTGAATATTTTAGAATTCTAGAAATAAGTGCAAATAAAAAAAGACCAAAGTGGTCTTAAAAAAGAGAAAGACTCTTTATAGTAGTA
>CALATC010000245.1 GCA_937891475.1 uncultured Granulicatella sp.
ATTCCACCCCTAGGGGTCACATCTTGAACCGATAAACCTTTACCACCTACATTATAAGCACCTTCATACTGGTTAGCTGCTGTAGCTCCACCCCATAAAAATTCTTTTGGAAATTTACTCATTTATTTTTCTCCTTTGTTTTTTTCTATACTTATATTATAATTAAATAAAAGTTACAAATCTTGCACAATAATAACAAAAACCGATACTATACTATGAAGAAAGCCTATTATGATTAATCTTGGACAACTACATAAAAACACCCCTTATAAAAATGAATTAATCCCCTATTCGATTACACGGACTATTATGGAAGATGGCCTACCAGATATCCTGTTTCACTGGCATACAGACATGGAAATCATATACGTACACGAAGGACAAGCAAGATTCCATATAGATACAGACTATTTTAACAGTGAAAAAGGAGATATTATTTTAATACGTCCTAATGCTTTACATTCTATACATCCAATTGAGAATACCTATCACTATATGGATGCAATCAACTTTCAATTAGACTTAATTGGTTATTCTACAAAAGATTTTGCAGCAATTCATTACTTACACCCCCTATACAATGGACAACTAGACTTTAAACATGTGATTAAACCCAATCAACCTGCTTATAAAGAAATTAGACAAACACTAATTAATTCAATGGAAATAGGATACTATAGGAAGACATTTTTTGAACTAGAATTAAAAAGTGAGTTACTAAAACTTCTTCATCTTCTCTTTCAATATAATTACGTTTATTCAAGTAAACAATCAATAGATGGTTATCGTAGAGAAGAAAAAATTAGAAAAATTATTGATTATATAAGCGAACACTATCAGGAAGATTTATCAATTAAGCTTCTAGCAGAACTATGTGGCTATAGTCCAACACACTTTATGAATTTCTTTAAAAAAAATTTAGGAGTTAGTTGTATGGACTATCTTATCCACTATCGTTTACGTAAAGCTACTGAACTTCTTCAACACTCTACTCTCTCTGTTCTAGAAATTGCCTCATCAGTAGGTTTCTCAAACCTATCAAACTTTAATCGCCAATTCAAAAAAGTTTACAAAACTACTCCCCGAAAATATAGAGAAGAAATGGATAAATAGATGTTTTACCATAGAAAAGTATTACAATTAGGTAGAATATCAGTAGAAACATTTATTATCATACTGTAAAATCAAGCTAAAGAATGGAGTAAAAGTATGAAAAAAATTATCTTCCTTGATGTTGACGGGACCATTGTTGACTACGATAACCACATACCCGATTCAGCTAAAATAGCTATCCAACAATCCCGAAAAAATGGACACTTAGTATTCCTTTGCACTGGACGAAGTAAAGCTGAGATGTCAAACGAAATTTTAGATATTGGCTTCGATGGTATCATTGGAGGAAATGGTTCCTACATTGAGTACAAAAATCAAGTTCTCATGCATCAACTAATTCCGTATGAGACTGCCAAACAAGTTGTTGATTGGCTTGAATCAAGAGGATTAGAGTTCTATCTTGAAAGTAATAACGGATTATTTGCGAGCCGTAATTTTCGTGATGCTGCAAGACAGATACTCCGCATCTATGCCTTAGGTAAAGGAGCTAGTGAAGACCAAATTTTAAACATGGAGCCAGAAGATGCGCTACATGGATTAGTTTATGGTGGAGAACTATACAGAGACGATCTTAATAAAATTAGTTTTATTCTCCATTCCTACCAAGATCACTTAGATTCTAAAAAAGCTTTCCCACACCTAAAAGCTGGTACTTGGGGAGGTCGAGGAGAATCAGCTCTATTTGGTGATTTAGGGGTAAAGGATATTAATAAAGCACACGCTGTTAACATCATTCTTAAGCATTTAGGAGCAAATCATATTGATACAATTGCTTTTGGTGATGCTAAAGTTGATATTCCAATGCTCGAAACCTGCCATATTGGTGTTGCTATGGGTAATGGCGGTCCTGAAATACTAGCTATGGCTGATATTATAACAGATGATGTTCGACAAGATGGACTTTATAATGCCTTTAAAAAACTTAATCTACTGTAGGATAGTAACATGAAAAAAACTTTCTATTTAATGCGTCATGGACAAACTCTTTTCAACAAACGTCATCTTATACAAGGTTGTGTGATTCTCCGCTAACAGACTTTGGGATTTACCAAGCTCAAATAGCTGGCCAATATTTCAGAGAGCAAGGGATTACATTTGATACTGCTTTTAGTTCAACATCTGAGCGAGCATGCGATACTTTGGAAATTGTAACTGATGGAAAAATGCCTTATGAACGAATTAAAGGTCTAAAAGAATGGAATTTTGGTGTTTTTGAAGGAGAAAGTGAAGAACTTAATCCATCTATTCCTTACGAAAACTTTTTCGACTATTATGGTGGAGAATCACAATTAGAATTACAAGAGCGAATAAATAACACTATTTGTTCGCTTATGAAGGAAGCTAAGGGCAACTCTATCCTTATTGTGTCCCATGGAGCAGCTATTCGAAATTTTGCTAGAGTCTGGGAAAAATATGAAAAAGTTAAAATAGAAACGAATATGACAAATTGTTGCATTCTTAAATTCTCATATTCAGACGATATTTTTTATCTAGAAGAAGTTATCAATCATGATTTTAGCAACTGGAATAATAATTC
>CALATC010000246.1 GCA_937891475.1 uncultured Granulicatella sp.
AGTAGTAATTCACCGTTATCATTCATCATTCCGAAGTCACCTGTATCCCACCATTCATCATACACATTTTCTTGGAATCGCTCATCTTCTTTAAAGTATGTTAATGCTCGTCCTTTAGAATATAATTGAATATTTCCTGGTGTATTCGTTGGTAGAAGTGTGCCATCGTTTGTTGCAATTCTTGCCTTTGTAAAATGTTCAAATCCAATGCCCATATTTCGTATATTCATTCCTGGTAATGATTCTAATGTGTGTTTACGAACGATGGCTGGTCCGCATTCGCTTTGTCCATAAATTTGTAAATAAATGCCATTTTTCTTACGATTCGTTTTTAAGAAAGTAGCCATAGTTTCCTTATTAATCGCATCAAATGTTGAGTGATAATAGCGAGTATGTTCAAATAATTCTGGACGTTTTTTCGCAAGAGTAGCCCATTGAACAAAATTATTCGGATGCGTTTCAATACCAATTGGTTGGAATTGTTGAAGTAGTTTTTCGATATTTTGAATACTAGGATCTTTAATGGCTAAATAAGGAAATCCTAAACTCATTAAAGAAGACATACCGATATTAAACCGAGAATGTACTGGAGAAATATGAAATGCTAATATGCCTTTTTCTTCCATTTTTGAGAAAATACTCTTTTGAAAAGCGGTTCTCCATCCCATGCTGTTAGCAGAGTGTGCGATTAGTTTAGGAATACCAGTTGTTCCAGAAGTGTGTGTCATATAACTAATTTCATTTGTATCAAGAGAAACAAAAGGAGTAACAGTTTCAATTTGTTCTTGGATTTCTAGTATAGAAACAGCCTTCGCTTGATTTTTTTCTTGTAAAAGTATCACTTTTTCTGCTGCTTCATCATCATAAATTAACCAAGCATCTTCTAATCGGTCAAAAAATGTATCGATGATGGAAGCGGGTAAGTGAGCAGATGTCATCACTGGAATAGCGCCTAAATAGGAGATAGCACATGCTAATAAATAAGTATCGACAGCAGAGGATTTATACACCATCACTTTTTCTCTTTTTTGAATGCCTAAATTTGCTAATTGAAAGGCACGTTTTCGAATGATTGTTAAACTTTCTTGGTAAGTTGTTTCTAATCCAAATTCAGGAAAAGTAGATAATACTTTATCGAAATGGATTTTTGTATTTGGAAAATCAGAGCAAGCTTTTTCGTAATTTTTATATAATTGTAAAGGTTCGTGTTCGTAAATGATAGACATAATAACATCCTTTCGAAATAATCTTCATCTAGTATACAGGAGTCGGAAATAACATGCAAAAAAATTTTCATATAGGAGTATGCAAACGTTTTATTATTTGATAAAATACACATATGCAACCGGTTTAACACTGGTAGAAATAGGAGTTGATAGATGTGCAAATTAAAAATGAAGCAATGCTGATTACTTATTCAGATAGCTTAGGAAAAAATATGAAGGATCTAAAATTTGTTTTAGAAACTCACTTTAAAGAATCAATTGGAGGAGTACACTTACTTCCGTTTTTCCCTTCAACAGGTGATAGAGGATTTGCACCAAGTGATTATACGACAGTTGATCCAGACTTAGGTAGCTGGGAAGATGTTGATGCATTAGGAGAGCAATATTACTTAATGTTTGATTTTATGATTAATCATATTTCTCGTGAATCAAAATTTTTCCAAGATTTTAAAAAGAATCATGAAAATTCTCCTTATAAAGATATGTTTATTCGTGTCCATGAATTTTTCCCTCCGGGACGTCCAACACAAGAGGATATCGATTTAATCTATAAGAGAAAAGATAAAGCGCCTTTCCAAACAGTACATTTTGAAGATGGAACAACAGAAGAAGTATGGAATACATTTGGTGAGGAACAAATTGATTTAGATGTCAAAAAAGAAATTGTAAAAGAATTTATTCGTGAAACGATTAAAGATATGGCTAGTCATGGATGTTCTTTAATTCGTTTAGATGCTTTTGCATATGCAGTAAAAAAACTAGACACTAATGATTTCTTTGTAGAGCCAGAAATTTGGGATTTATTAGATGAAGTAAGAGC
>CALATC010000247.1 GCA_937891475.1 uncultured Granulicatella sp.
GAATTGTTTTGTATGGAGAAACAAAAGAAAAATTACAAGAAGCTGCGAAAGTTGCAGGGATTCCTGTTATTGAAGTGGTGAATACATTAGAAGAAGCAACTAAAAAGGCTTATGAAATTAGTAAAGAAAACGATATTATTTTATTATCTCCAGCTTGTGCAAGTTGGGATCAATTTAAGAATTTTGAAATTCGTGGGGATGAATTTATTCGAATTGTAGAGAATTTATAAGAAAGAGGAAAAGATTCATGAGAGTTGTCGTATCTGGCGGAGGTACAGGAGGTCACATTTATCCTGCACTTGCATTTATGAGATATTTAGAAAAACAAGAAGATGTAGAATATTTATACATTGGAACCAAACGTGGATTAGAAAGTAAAATTGTTCCACAAGCAGGATATGCATTTGAATCCATTAAAATCGAAGGGTTAAAGCGTTCGCTTTCATTAGAAAATTTAAAAACAGCCTACTATATGGTAACGAGTGTCATTAAAGCAAGAAAAATTTTAAAAGAATTTAAACCTGATGTTGTCATCGGTACAGGTGGCTATGTTTGTGCGCCTGTATTATTTACCGCAAGTTTATTAAAAATTCCAACCATTATTCATGAACAAAATAGTGTTGCAGGAGTAACGAATAAATTTTTAGCAAAATGGGTGAATAAAATTGCGATTTGCTTTGAAGATGTGAAAAAAGATTTTGCATCTTACAGTGATAAAGTCGTTTTAACTGGAAATCCTAGAGGGCAGGAAGTTGTCGAAATTAAGAAAAATCCTGAATACTTAGCTTCTATTGGAGTTCAGACAGACTTACCAATCGTAGTAATTTTCGGTGGTAGTCGTGGTTCAGAGCGAATGAATGAAGTGTTTGTTGAGGCTTTAGAAGGATTTGAGGATAAAAACTATCATGTCATAATGGTTACAGGAGAAGTGCATTATGACAAAATCAACAATCAGATTACAAAATTGGAAAAATCATTGCCAAACGTTTCTGTTTTTCCGTATATTAAAGATATGCCACAATTATTCCAAAATGTGGATTTAGTTGTATGCCGTAGTGGCGCAACAACTTTAACAGAATTAACAGCATTAGGATTAGCAAGTATTTTAATTCCAAGTCCATATGTAACAAATAATCATCAAGAAGCAAATGCTCGTTCATTAGTTGATCAAGGTGCAGCATCAATGATTTTAGAAAAAGAATTGAATGCTCAAACAATGTTAGCTGAAATTGATGAAATTTTATTAGATTCTCATAAGAAAGAAGCTATGGCTGCTTCCGCTAAAAAAATGGGAATTACAGACGCAAGTGTAAGATTAACAAGTATGATTCATGAAATTATTTAGAAAGAAAAAGGAGGAGCATTATGAAATTTTTAAAAAAATCTTCAGCTTCTTCGACTCCTCCAACTGATTTTCAAGAGGAAAAACCTAAAAAAGAATCGTTAATAGTATTAAGAAAAATTTTTTATTTTTCTAAGTTAGAAATGAGATTTTTATGGTGGATTTTCATTGTAAGTTTGATTTGGGGAGTGTATTTTATTTCTCCGTTTTCAAAACCAAAAGAAATATATGTGTATGGGAATCGTCAAGTAGCAGTAGAATCGATTCAAGAACAAGCAGGCATCAAAAAAGGAAAAAGTATTTGGGGAATCTTATCGGAACATGAAATTATTCGAAAGAGATTAACAAATCGAAATCCTAAAATTAAAGATGCTTCTGTAACGTTGACTGGATTTAATAAGATCCAATTAACTGTTTTAGAAAATCCTGCAGTAGGATATTATGTTGAAGATGGACAATATAAAGAATTACTAGCAGATGCTCAAACGATTCAAAAGGAAGAACCAACTATGAAAGAAGATTTTCCTGAATTAGTGAATTTTACAGAAGAATCCAGAAAACAATTAGCAGAGCAACTGGAAAAAACTTCCCCAAATGTAATTCGAATGATTCGTCAAATTAAATATGTTAATCCAGAACAAAAACCATTAAAACTTCAATTAAAAATGAGAGATGGAATGAATGTAATAGGAACGTTAAAAGAT
>CALATC010000248.1 GCA_937891475.1 uncultured Granulicatella sp.
TAACTTTAATTCCTGGGGCAATTTTAGGTGAATTAACAAAAGCGTTATTACCAGTATTTCCTCAAGGACAATTAATTATTCAAGCAACTCAAGTGGCTAATACTATGATGGGTGCGATTATTGGTTTAATGGTAGGACATTTCTTTAAATTTACTCCAATTCAATCAGGTGCCATTGCTTTAGCAACTGTTTTTGCAGGAGGAGCTCCGGGCTTTAATCCGGATGTTAAAGGTGTAGTCTTCGCTGGTACTGGGGATATTATTACAATGGGAGTAACGGCAGCCGTTGCAGCAGCATTTATTTTATGGATTGGGGATAAAGCGAAAGCTTATTCGATTATTGTGATTCCAACGGTTACATTAGTAGTAATTGGAGGAATTGGTAGACTTTCTCAACCGTACATTGTTAAAATTACAGCTTTAATTGGTCAAGGTGTAGAATTCTTATTAACATTACAACCAATTTTAATGTGTATGTTAATTGCGATGACTTTCTGTATTTTAATTGTTTCACCATTTACAACAGTAGGAATTGGTTTAGCGATTGGATTATCAGGAATTGGTTCTGGTGCAGCGAACTTAGGAATCTGTGCGGCAGGTTTTGGTTTAGCAGTTGCAGGATTAAAAGTGAATTCAGTAGGAACATGTATTGCACACTTTATTGGATCTCCGAAAATGTCAATGGCAAATGTGATTGCAAAACCAAAAATCTTATTGCCGATGTTATGTTCTTCAGCATTATTAGGTATTTTAGCAGCAGTCTTTTCTATTCAAGGAACTCCTGCTAGTGCTGGATTTGGCTTTAGTGGATTAGTTGGACCAATTAATGCATTAAATCTAATGGAAAATGGATGGACAGTAGGAAATATTTTATTAGTTGCAATTATTTTCGTAGTGGCTCCTATTATTTTCAACATTTTCTTTATCCATGTATTCGAAAAAGTGGTACAATGGATTCAACCGGAAGATTATAAATTAACGGTATAATAAGGAGGAATTATAATGAAAATTGCAATTGCAGGTGCTGGAGCAATGGGATGTCGTTTTGGTTACATGTTAACAAAAGCGGGACAAGATGTTGTCTTAATCGATGAATGGCCAGCGCATATTGAAGCAATTCGTACAAATGGATTACAAGTAGTAGATGGAGACACAACAGATACATTACAAATTCCAATCTACAGACCTGAAGAAGTTCATGAGGAAGTAGATGTGGTTATCGCATTTACAAAATCAATGAAATTAGGGGAAATGCTTGAAAAAATCAAAGCAATTATTCATGAAGATACAAAAGTTGTATGTTTATTAAATGGTTTAGGTCATGAATATACAATGGAAAAATATGTTCCACGTAAAAACATTATTATGGGTGTAACAATTTGGACTGCAGGATTGAATGGTCCAGGTGTGGCTCGTTTAGGTGGAACAGGAACTGTTGAAATTCAAGCAGTAGAAGAAGCAAGCGGTCGTGCAATTGCAGAAGAATTAGTCGCTGTAATGAATCAAGCAGGATTAAATGCAAGTTATAGTGAAGATGTATTATTCTCAATTTGGAGAAAAGCATGTGTAAACGGAACAATGAATGCAACATGTGCCATTTTAGATGCGAATATTGGAGAAGTGTTTGACACAACAACAGCAGAAGCTATCGTTGAGCAAATTATTCATGAATTCGTAGAAGTGGCTCATCATGAAGGTGTGAAAATTGATGCAGCTGAAATGAAAAACTATGTTTATACAGCTTCAAATAAAGTTCGTGCACACTATCCATCAATGCACCAAGATTTAATGCAAAATCATCGCTTTACTGAGATTGATTACTTAAATGGATTTGTTGCGAAACGTGGACAAGAATACGGTATTCCAACTCCATATTGTGCTATGATTACTCAATTAATTCATGCAAAAGAACAAATTTTAAAAGTACAATAAGTAGAATTTTTAAGGACGAGACAGGAGTCTCGTCTTTTTTATGGAGAAATTAATAGAAATTTTTATATAAAAACCCACCTAACTATTCAAACTTTCGTCTGATTTGCTAGGTGGGTAAACTTCGTTGGCAGAGTTTCTGGCATAAGTGTATGATGGTTGTTATTTTTAGAATACCTCTGCCAATCAAAGCGAAGATTAACGAAAAGAACGAGGTTCTTTTCGGAAATCACATCAATAAAAAAGGAAAAATAAGTAAAATGATTGTTTAAATTAATCATTTTATTATATTGTTTAAGTAATGAATATTCATTACTTTTACATCTACATTATACGATTTTTATTGCTTTTTTAAAAGTAAAAACATTGAAATTTAATAAATTTCTTTCTTACAAAAATGTAAGAAACAAAAGGAAAATGATAGCTAAAATATAGGAATACATCGCTTTTATTTGATAGAATGAATACAAATCAAAGAGAAAGTAGGAATTGACATGACATTATTAGATGTAAAACAAGTACAAAAAATTTATCATACAAGATTTGGAGCGATGCAAGTAGAGGCGTTGAAAGATATTACGTTTAGCGTTGAAAAGGGAGAATATGTTGCTATTATGGGGGAATCTGGTTCTGGTAAAACAACGCTACTAAATATTTTAGCCACATTAGATCGACCTACAAAAGGACAAGTATTATTGAATCAATTAGATATTCAAAATATTCCAGACAAAACATTAGCAGCGTTTCGTCGTGATCATTTAGGATTTGTATTCCAAGATTTCAATTTATTAGAAACATTATCTGTTAAAGAGAATATGTTACTACCATTAGTACTAGCGAAGAAAACTGTTCAAGAAATGGAGAAAAAAGTAAAACCTGTTGCTGCTTTATTAGGGATTGAAAAATTATTAGAAAAATATCCTTATGAATTATCAGGAGGTCAACAACAAAGAGTAGCTATTGGACGTGCAATGATGGCTGATCCAAGTATACTATTAGCGGATGAACCAACAGGAGCGTTAGATTCAAAATCTTCAAGCAATATTTTAGATGTATTCGACACTTTAAATGAAAATGGTCAAACGATTTTAATGGTAACGCATAGTACTTTAGCCGCTAGTCGAGCTAAACGAGTATTATTTATAAAAGATGGAATCTTGTATCATCAATTATTTAAAGGGGAACGTACAGATGAAGAAATGTTTGAAGCAATTTCTGATACGTTAACAGTAATGGCTAATCGAGGTGAGAGTCATGTTTAAATTAATTAGTTCATTAGCAGTATCTAATTTAAAGAAAAATCGAACACTTTATATTCCTTTTTCAATTGCAACTATTACGATGATGGTGATTACATACATTTTGATGGCACTATCTACAAATAAAACAATATTGCAAAGTAGTGGTGGAAGTACAGTAGTTATGGCATTAGGTTTTGGTGTTGTGATTATGTTACTTGTCTCTACTTTAACAATGATTTATGCCAATGGCTTTGTCATGAAAAACCGCTCGAAAGAATTTGGATTATATAGTATTTTAGGATTAGGGCGCTCTCAAATTCAATTGTTACAAGTGGTTGAAATGCTGTTGTTTTCAGTGATGAACCTTATTGTAGGACTTGTATTAGGAGTATTATTGAATCGATTAGCCTTTGCCTTATTATTAAAAGCAATGCGCTTTAACGTTCCAATCTCATATGAATTCCAAATTGCTTCAGTCATTATCATTGGAATTTTATTTAGTGGGATTTTTGTTTTCTTAATGATTTTAAATGCAATTAAAATTAGAGTGAGTCGTCCATTAGAATTATTGCGTGAGAAGAAATCGGGTGAAAAAACAGGTCGTTTCTTAAGTATTCGTGCACTAATTGGAGTAGCGATTTTAGGATATGCTTATTATATTTCTCAATCAATCGAAAGTCCGATTAAAGCGTTAGGTTGGTTCTTTGTTGCAGTATTATTAGTAGTTATCGCAACTTATATTTTATTTGATGCTGGAAGTATTGCATTGTTACGCTTCTTGAAAAATCGTAAAACATTTTATTATCGCCCAATTAACTTCATCTCTGTTTCTAATTTGATTTTTAGAATGAGAAAAAATGCGATGGGTTTAGCAAGTATTTGTATTTTATCAACAATGGTGCTTGTAACACTTGGAACGACTGGTTCGTTGCAGTTTGGTGCACAGGAAGTGATTAATAAAACGAGCCCAACTGATTTTACTTTTAGAAATATGTATCGTAATCCTGAAGAAGCAGCAGAATATTCAAAAGAAGCAAAACAATTAGCTGCAGGAACTGCTTCAAAAGTAACTGATTTTTATGAGTATTCGTATATTTTAACAGCAGGGAATCATGAAGGAAATGTGCTAAATACAAATTTTAAAAATCTAGGTGGTCTTCCAGAGGCTATGATTGTTCTTGTATCAGTGGAAGATTATAATCGTAATACAGGCGAAAATCTTACTGTTAAATCAGGTGAGATGTTACTTGGAGAAGAAAGTTTTAAAAAGAATCCTACATTTAATCAAGTAGCTATAGGAGACAATACAATTTCAGTTGCAAAAGTTATTGATGTTAAAAACTTTTCAAAAATTGCGGTGGCAAATCCAAATATTACGGATCACTCCTATTTTGGAATTTTAAATGAAGAAGATATGGCAAAAGTTGTTCCATATTATAGTAAAGAAAACGATGAAGGACATCGTTCTTATACAAGAGATTATGTGGCATTATGGAATACATCTAGTCAAACAGATGATGAGAAGCAAAAAGAATTAGAAGCCTATCAACAATCTGATATTGCTGGGGGAATTGATGGGAAAATAGAAATTGCTCAATTATTATTCCAATTTTATGGTTCCCTATTATTCTTAGGAATCTTATTAGCGATTGCCTTTTCAGTAGGAGCGGTCTTAGTCATTTATTACAAACAAGTTTCTGAAGGATATGAAGACCGTGAACGTTATGTTATCTTGAAGAAGATTGGTATTGATCAACCAATGATTCATCAATCCATTAATCGTCAAGTATTAATTGTATTCTTCTTACCATTATTAACAGCATTCTTACATACTGCGTTATCCTATAACATGGTAAGTAAAATTGTATTAATTTTTGGAATCAAAGGAAGTATTATTGCCTTAACGATGTTAGCAGTAGCTGTAGTCTTCATGATTGCATACTTCTTAGTATACAAAATTACTTCAAGAGAATACTTCAAAATTATCAATCGATAATAAAAATAAACGTCTTTAGTGAAAGCTAGAGACGTTTTTTTATGCGTTTTTTCTTCGGCAATTATTCGAAAAAATTCGTATAAAAAATATTTTTTTAAAAAATACTTAATATTTATATCGCATGAAAGCGTAAAACATGGTATACTAGAATGTATTCAAGTAAAGAAATTTGGAGGTTTACTCATGATTGATGTTATCGACTTAAATAAAGTATTCGATAATGGCTTTGAAGCATTAAAATCCGTTAATTTTTCAATTGAACAAGGGGATTTAGTTTGCTTATTAGGGCCTAGTGGTTGCGGAAAATCAACTATTTTAAATATGATTGCAGGGTTATTACAACCAACTGGTGGAGATATCCAATTCAAAAAATCTTCTGTTATTAATACAGAACCAAAAGATAGAAATATTGGATTTGTGTTCCAAAACTATGCATTATATCCTCATATGACAGTGTTAGAGAACATTATGTTCCCATTAACTGTAGGGGAAAAGAAAATCTCAAAAGAAGAAGCTAAAAAAGTTGCAGAAGAATACATGCAATTAACAAATATCGAGGAATTGGCTGAGAAAAAACCTGGTACTTTATCAGGGGGGCAACAACAACGTGTTGCGATTACTCGTGCGTTAGTTCAAAAACCAGAAGTATTATTATTAGACGAACCATTAAGTAACTTAGATGCTCGTTTACGTTTAAAAATTCGTGAAGAAATTCGTCGTTTAGTAAAAGAAGTAGGAATTACAACTATCTTCGTAACTCACGACCAAGAAGAAGCTTTATCTATCAGTGATAAAATTATCTTATTAAACGAAGGTGTTATCCAACAACATGATGACCCTCAAAACTTATATTTAGAGCCAAATAATTTATTTGTAGCTAAATTTATCGGGAACCCTATTATTAACATTTCAGAAGTGGAGGTAAAAGATGGTGTCATTACTCACCCAGCGTTTACTTTACAAGCAGGTGAATTAGTAGAAAGTCGTTTCCGTAAAGAATTAGAGAATGGACATTACTATTTAGGATTACGTCCTGAAGATTTAGTTCCAAGTGAAAATGGATTATTTACAGTAACCGTTTCGGCTGTTGAATTAATTGGTCGTGAACGTATTTTACACTTTACATTAGGAGAACAAGATATTAAATCAATCGTAAGTGTGGAACATAAGATTGAAGAAGGAGACACACTTTCATTTGACCTTCTAAGACATAAATTATTCTTATTCGATCAAAATGGAGAACGTGTATACTAATGAAAAAATATAATCCTGAGAATCAACCAAAGGCGTGGTTATTCCTTCTTCCGTCATTAGGTGTGATTTTACTATTTAATATTTACCCATTAATTCGTTCATTTTGGATGAGTTTCCAAAAGGGTTCATTGTTAAAACTTCAATTTACAGGTTTATCAAACTATCAAAAAGTTTTAGCAGATCCAGTGTTTCATAAAGCATTACTAAATACAGCTTTATATGCATTTGTTGTAGTACCTGTTGCACTATGTATTTCAGTTGTGATTGCTTGGATTATCTTTGAAAAGGTAAAACATAAGAGTGTGTTTGAAACAATTTTCTTCATGCCATATGTTACAAGTACAATTGCGATTGGGATTGTGTTCCGTTATTTCTTTAATGGAAGTTACGGATTAATCAACTTCTTACTAGGTTTAGTAGGAATTCCTGCTGTGAACTGGTTAGATAATGTCAATATGAGTATGCCAACATTAATTATTTTTGGTATTTGGACAGGACTTGCTTTTAATATTATTATCTTATTAGCAGGTTTAAGAAATATTGACCCAGAACATTTTAAAATTGCAAAAATGTTTGGTGCTACAGAAAAAGAAATCTTCTGGAGAATTACATTCCCTCAATTAGTACCAACAATTGCATTCTTATCTACAGTGAACTTAATCGGTGCCTTCAAAGTTTATACGCAAGTATATGCATTATTTGGAGGAACAGCTGGGGTTGCCAATAGTGCTACAACTGCCGTGTATTATATTTACGACAAGTTCCACGTAGCAGGTCGTCCAGGGATTGCGATGGCAGCAACTGTAATCTTATTTGTGATTATTCTGATTGCTACTTTCTTCCAAAATAAATTCTTGAGAAGAGCGGAGGGTTAATCATGAAAAAAGTGATCAATTATTTATTGTTAGCACTAATTGTGATTTTATCAATTATTACAATATTTCCATTTATTTATATGATTTTAACAGGATTAATGACTTATGCAGAAGCAACAAGTATTCCGCCGACATTAATTCCTAAATCATTGCAATGGCAAAACTACATTGAAGTATTCCATAGAGCGCCATTCTTACGCTACTTTGCAAATACTTTATTTGTATCATTATTTACAACTGCTGCAACAGTTATTACTTCATTATTAGCAGCATTTGCGTTAACAAGCTTAGAATTTAAATATAAAAAAATTGTGACATTAGTGATGGTTTCATTATTAATGGTTCCTTATGAATCAATTATCTTTACAAACTATCAAACAATTGCACAATTAGGATTATTAGATACTTATCTAGCTTTAATCCTTCCATTTTTAACTAGTATTTTCTATATCTACTATCTAAATGGTTATCTTCGTGGAATTCCAAGTACATTCTACAAAGCAGCCAAAATTGATGGTGCATCTGATTTAGAATATATTCGTCGAATTTTAGTGCCAATGTGTAAGCCAGCGCTTGTAACAGTTGGAATTTTAACATTTATTATGAGCTGGAATTCATTCCTATGGCCATTACTTGCAACAAACACTAAATACTTCCGTCTATTAAACAACGGGTTATCAGCCTTCACGACTGAAAGTGGTAGTGATGTTCAATTACAAATGGCTGCCGCAACATTGACAGTAGTTCCTATTTTGATTATCTATTTCGTATTTAGAAAAGAAATTATTAGAGGGGTTGCTAAGAATGGTATCAAAGGATAAAACCGTTGTTACATTCCATAGCGGAATTCTAACAATAGGAGGAACGGTTATCGAAGTAAGTTATGGAAATTCTCATATTTTCTTTGACTTCGGAACAGAGTTTCGTCCAGAATTAGATTTGCCAGATGAACAGTTACAAACACTGATTCAATATGGGATTATCCCAAAATTAAATCATGTCTATGATCCACGTTTGGGATATGAGTATGATGGAGAAAAAACGGGGGAGTATGAAAATACAGCAGTATTTTTATCACATGCTCATTTAGATCATTCAAGAATGATTAATTACTTAGATCCTGCTATTCCATTGTATACATTAAAAGAAACAAAAATGATTTTAAATAGTTTGAATCGTAATGGAGATTTTTTATTACCAACACCGTTTGAAAAATCTCCTTTTACGAGAGAAATGATTGGTTTAGAACCAAATGCAATTGTTACAGTTGGAGATATTTCAGTTGAAGTTGTTCCAGTAGACCATGATGCATATGGAGCTAGTGCCTTATTAATTCGAACTCCAGATCATTTCATTACCTATACAGGTGATTTGAGATTACATGGTTATATTCCTGAAGCAACAGTTGAGTTTTGTAAAAAAGCAAAACATACTCAAATGTTAATGATGGAAGGGGTAACGATTAGTTTCCCGGAAAGACCTGTTGATCCAAAAGAAATTAAACCAGCAAATGAATTAGAAGTCATTGAAAGAGTGGTTCAATTTCAAAAAGAAAATCCAAACCGTCCGATAGCCTTTAATGGGTATCCAGCGAATGTGGAACGTTTTGCAAAAATTGTAGAGCAGTCTCCACGAACTGTAGTATTAGAAGCTCATATGGCAGCTTTACTACAAGAAGTATTTGGAACTCATGCTCATTTCTATTATTCGAATGAAGCAAATCGTATTCCAGAATTAAATCATGATTTAGAAGTTTCCTATCAAACACTAATAGACGATCAAGGGGAGTATTTCTGGCAAGTAGTGGATAATTTTGATAAACTACAAGAAGGAACACTATACCTTCACTGTGATGCTCAACCATTAGGTGATTTTGATCCAAATTATCAAGTGTTTCTAGATTTACTAGCGAAACATCACATCGAATTTGTGAAAATCGCTTGTTCAGGTCATGCAAAACCTGCGGATTTAGACCGTATTATTGCAATGATCGAACCCCAACTTTTGGTTCCTATCCATACCTTGAAACCAGAATTACTGGAGAATCCGTATGGTGAAAGAATATTGCCACATCGTGGTGAAAAAATTGTGTTGTAAAACTATAAAAGAAAAAGGAGAACAATTATGAAATTCAAATCTTTAGTAAAAGCGACACTTGCGACAACATCAGTTTTAGTTTTAGGAGCTTGCGGCAATGGTGCATCAAACTCACAAAAAGAAACTAAAACAGACATTCAAACAGAAGTAAAAGAGGAAACAAAAATTACTTTCTGGCATGCCTTAAATGGTAAATTAGAGGAAACTCTAACGAAATTAACTGAGGAGTTTATGGCTAAAAACCCTAATGTGAAAATTGAGTTGCAAAACCAATCTTCATATAAAGATTTACAAGCTAAAATTAACTCTACATTAACTTCACCTAAAGATTTACCAACAATTACTCAAGCATACCCAGGATGGTTATGGAATGCTGCAGATCAAGATCAATTAGTTGATTTAAAACCTTACTTAGAAAACTCAACAATTGGTATTAAAGATGATGCTGCTATTCGTTCAGAATTATTAAAAGGTGCTCAAATCAATGGTGTACAATATGGTATTCCATTTAACAAATCAACAGAAGTATTATTCTACAATGCTGACTTATTAAAAGAGTATGGTGTTAAAGTACCAACTACTTTAGATGAATTAAAAGAAGCAGCTAAAACAATTTATGAAAAATCAAATCACCAAGTTGTAGGTGCTGGTTTTGACTCATTAAACAACTACTATGCAACTGGTATTGTGAACAAAGGTGTTCAATTCAACAAAGAATTAGACATTACTGGTAAAGAATCAAAAGAAGTAGTTTCTTACTATGCTGATGGTATTAAAGAAGGTTACTTCCGTACAGCTGGTTCAGATAAATATTTATCAGGACCATTTGCTAACAAACAAATTGCAATGTATGTAGGTTCAACTGCGGGTGAATCATTCGTAGCTAAAGGTGCTAAAGAAGCTGGATATGAGTATGGTGTAGCTCCTCGTCCTGAGAAAGTTAACATCCAACAAGGTACTGATATTTACATGTTCCAAAGTGCTTCTGAAGAACAACGTACTGCAGCTTACTTATTCTTAAAATTCTTAGCTTCTCCTGAGTCTCAATTAACTTGGGCACAAGCTACAGGTTATATTCCAGTAGTTTCTAAAGTGTTAGAAAGTGCTGAATACAAAAACTCTAATTCTAAAGTTCCAGCAGCAATGGCTGAAGGTAAAAAAGAATTATTCTCAATTCCTGTAATTGAAAATGCTGACTCTGCTTATGCAGAAATCACTAAGGTTCAAGAAAAAGTTTACAGTGATGTAAATGGTTCAAGCGTTGATAAAGTGTTAGAAGCTTCTAAAGCTGAATTCCAATCTGTTTGGAACCAATAATTTCTAATTAGACTTCCTTAATAGTAGTATTAGGACGCCAGCAGACCTTCGGTCTCATGGCTAAACTTCGAGCCTAGGGTCTCGAAGTTTCATGTACTAGAAGCCACTCTGGCTTCTAGTACTAATACTGCTAGGGGAAGTCTTTTTTTGTTTTATGATAGAAATCTATATATTTTACGGCTTATATGATACAATGGACTGTGACTAAAGAAGGAAATGAGGGATTAGATGGAAATCAAAATTATTGAAACAAGTGATATGCATGGATATGTATTGCCTACAAACTATGCTGAAAGAAATTTAGATTTAGGTTTTAGTACGGCAAAAGCTGCGACTATTATTAAAAAAATCAAAAAAGAAGCAAAAGGACCAGTTGTTCAAATTGAAAATGGGGACTTTATTCAAGGTTCACCATTGAGTTACTATGTTCGTAAACAAGGTCATCATATTGCCAATGACTTAACAAAAGTTTTAAACTATTTAGAATATGATTTAGGAATTTTAGGAAATCATGAATTCAACTATGGATTAGATTATTTACGTGAAGCTATTGAATCCTACAATCATCCAATTATTTGTGCAAATATTCTTTCTAAAACAGGAGAGCAAGTATTTGGTGATCCTTATCGTATTATCGAAAAAGAAGGCGTTAAAATTGCCGTTTTAGGATTAACAACTCCATATATTCCAAAATGGGAACAACCTGCAACCGTTAAAGATTTAACCTTTGTTAGTGCTTTAGAAACTGCACAAAAATATGTACCTGAAATGCGTGAAAAAGCGGATATCGTAGTGGTTACTTACCATGGAGGATTCGAGTCAGATTTAGAAACTGGTGAACCAACTGAGTTACTAACAGGAGAAAATGAAGGGTATGCGATTGCGACTAAAGTACCTGGAATTGATGCTCTTGTAACAGGACACCAACACCGTGTGATTGCAACAAAAGTGAATGGAGTACCAGTTATTCAACCTGGTTACCGTGGAGCTTATGTAGGTGAAATTAGCTTACAAGTTGAAAAAGAAGGCGACCGTTATGTTGTCGTTAATAGTCAAGCGAAATTACATGAAACAGCGGGAGTTAAAGCAGATCCTAAAGTGTTAGAAATGTTTGAAGAATTACAAGCAGATGTTGAAGATTGGTTAGATACACCAGTTGGAACTGTTGTTGGAGATATGACGATTACAGATCCTCAACAAGCAAGATTAGTCGAGCATCCTTATATTGAATTTATTAATAAAGTTCAAATGGAAGCAACTGGTGCAGATATTTCGGGAACAGCTTTATTCAATAATGAAGGACGAGGATTTGGTTCTAAAATTGCGATGCGTGACGTCATTACAAACTACATCTATCCAAATACTTTAGCAGTGTTAAAAATTTCTGGAGAAGATTTACGTTTAGCATTAGAAAGAGTCGCGACTTACTTTATTGTAAAAGACGGAGAAGTTCAATTTAATCCAAAATATATTGAACCAAAACCACAATATTATAATTATGATATGTATGAAGGTATTGAGTATACGCTTGATTTTACAAAACCATTTGGTGAACGAGTGACAAGATTAGATTATCATGGAGCTCCTGTTCAAGATACGGATGAGTTAGAAGTTGTAACAAACCAATATCGTGCAGTAGGTGGCGGAAATTACGCTATGTTTAAACCAGAAAAAATTGTACGTGAAGTACAAATTGATATGACGGAATTAATTGCGGATTATATGAAAAAACATCCTGTATTAGAAGCTACAACGAACCAAAACTTTAAAACAATTATAAAATAAATTTTTAAAACAATGATGAAAAAACATTTTCCTTTATGTCCTAGCTACTAAAGGAAGGTGTTTTTTTCTTATTTATTCCGTGATACAATCAAGATGTATAGGAATGTTTAGAAATTGAGGTGAAATGGATGCATACGGTGATGATTGTGGAAGATGAACCCATTATTCGTGATGCTGTAGCTCAGGAATTAAGTAAATGGAATTATCAAGTAGCATGTGTAACAGATTTTAATAAAGTAATGGATGATTTTGTAAAAGTGAATCCCCAGTTAGTGATATTAGATATTACTCTTCCATTTTTTAATGGTTATTATTGGTGCCAAGAAATTCGTAAAATCTCGAATGTGCCGATTTTATTTTTATCTTCTCACCAACAACCAATGGATATTGTCATGTCGATTAATATGGGAGCAGATGACTATATTACAAAACCTTTTGAAATGCCGATATTAGTGGCAAAAATCCAAGGGCTTTTCCGCCGTGCATATGAATTTGTCGGAACTCAAGACTGGATTGAATATAAGGGTACGACGCTACATTTAAAAACGACTCAATTTACTTATAAACAACAAGTGATTGATTTGACAAAAAATGAATTTCAAATTTTACGTGTGCTATTTGAAAGAGTCGGTAGTTTTGTGAGTCGAGATGAATTGATGAAGGAATTATGGAATAGTGATTTCTTTATTGATGATAATACGTTAACGGTTAATGTTGCCCGTCTTCGTAAAAAATTAGAAGAATGCGGCCTAGTGAATTTTATTACGACTAAAAAAGGAATTGGTTATGGGTTGGTGGATTCCAATGAGTAAAGAAAAGAGACAGTTCATTAAACAGTGGCTATTCAGTCATAAACATTTTTTAGTGTATATCGCTTTTATTTTATGCTTATGGTTAGTTTTTGGATTTGCTTTTAATGCATTGGAATGGATGTTGTATTTAATATTGCTAGTGCTAATTTTTTCAGGAGTATTTTTAGCTACTTGGTGTATAAATGATTTCCTTCAGTATAAAAAAATAAAGGAAAATCCCAATTGGAAAGAATTGCTTCAAAGCAAAAAAGAGTGGACAACGTCTGAACAATTTCTATTAGAAAATTTAGAGGCTTATGCTACTCAACTAGCACAAGCTGAATTTCAACAAAGAGAAGCTTATAAAGAGCAATTAGATTACTATACGATGTGGATTCATCAAATTAAGACAAGTATTGCTTCGAGTCAATTATTAATTCAGGCTTTACCAACTCTTCCTGAAAAAAGTCCATTAGAACAAGAGTTAATTAAAATTACGACCTATACCGATTTTGTTTTGCATTATGTTAGAATGGAGACCTTTCATCAAGATTTACTATTAAGGGAACATTCTTTGGACAGTATAATTCGTCAAATTTTGAAGAAGTTTGCGACGTTCTTTATTTATAAAAATCTTCGTTTATCTTATGATGCTATTGAGCAAGTAATTGTGACAGATGCAAAATGGTTTAGTGTTATTGTAGAACAAATTTTATTAAATTCCATCAAGTATACGGATAAAGGTGGGCAGATTTCGATTTATTTAGAAGGGTCTTATTTATGTATTCAAGATACAGGAATCGGAATTGCAGAATCTGACCAGCAACGAATTTTTGAAAGAGGATTTAGTGGATTTAATGGGAGAATGAATTATCATTCTTCAGGATTAGGTCTATATTTATCCAATGAAATTGCGAAAAATTTAGGATTAGAATTATCCGTAGAATCAGTTGTTGGAGAAGGAACAACTTTAAAAATTTTATTACAGCAAGATAAGTTAGATACAAGGGCTTAAAAGGAGAGAAAAGCGTTTAAAATTTCCCATGGAACGCCCGGATATGTTATGATAGAGAGAATGAAATAGGAGAGGTGAATGACACATGGCGGATCAATTAGAATTAGTGGTCATTACAGGAATGAGTGGTGCTGGAAAAACAGTAGCAATGCAAAGCTTTGAGGATATGGGCTATTTTTGCGTTGACAATATGCCACCAAGTTTATTACCAAAATTTTGGGAATTAGTAAAAGAATCTGGAAAAATCACAAAAATAGCATTAGTCATCGACTTACGTTCAAGAGCGTTTTTCGATGAAATTATGACATCGATTAGTGGATTAGATAATACTTCGTTTATTACTACGAAAATTTTATTTTTAGAAGCGAGTGATGATGCATTAGTTTCTCGTTATAAAGAAACTCGTCGTACTCATCCATTAGCTGGTGATGGTCGTGTGTATGATGGAATTATTGCAGAACGTCGATTATTACAAGATATTAAAGTTCGTGCTCAAAAAGTCATTGACACAACAACGCTTTCTCCAAGAAAATTACGTGAGGAAATTATGCATACTTTCTCAAATGGAGATACTGATATTTTTACGATTCAAGTTGTATCATTTGGATTTAAATACGGACTTCCAATTGATGCGGATATCGTAATGGATGTTCGTTTCTTACCAAATCCACATTACATTGACGAATTACGTCCATTAACAGGACAAGATCATGCTGTTTATGACTATGTGATGAGTCAACCTGAAACAAAAACTTTCTATCATAAATTTATGGAATTACTAGATTTTGTTATTCCTGGTTATAAAAAAGAAGGTAAATCAAGTGTAACGATTGCGATTGGATGTACAGGTGGTCAACATCGTTCTGTTGCATTAACAGAACGTACAGGAAAAGAATTAATGTCTGATTCTTATCATGTAACGATTTCTCACCGTGATAAAGATAAACGTAAAGAAGGGAATGGTCGTTCGTGATTTTTGAAGTAGAGCCTCAAGAAAAGAAGCGAAAGAAAGGTCCTAAAATTACCGTCATTGGTGGAGGAACAGGATTACCTGTCTTATTAAGAAATTTAAGAAAACAAGATGCTGAAGTAACTGCGATTGTAACGGTTGCCGATGATGGAGGAAGTTCTGGAGTTATTCGAGACTATATTAACGTTGTACCTCCAGGAGATATTCGTAACTGCTTATGTGCATTATCTCCAATGAATTCCTTGCAAAAAGATATTTTCCAATATCGTTTTAAATCGGATGATCAATTTTTCGCAGGGCATGCGATTGGGAATTTAATTATTGCTGCTTTAACAGAAATGCATGGAAATAATATTTTTGATGCGATTCGTTTGCTTTCTAGAATGATGAGTATTGAAGGGCATGTTTATCCTGCTGCAGAAGAACCATTATTGTTAAGAGCAGAATTTGAAGATGGAACGATTGTAGATGGAGAGTCTCAATTAGCGAAATATCGTAAAAAGATTAAGCATGTAAGTGTTCATACTTACGATGAAAATCGTAAACCAATCGCTTCTCGAGATGTTGTGGAAGCAATTATGGAAGCGGATATGGTCGTTATTGGACCAGGAAGTTTATATACAAGTATTTTGCCAAACTTAATGATTGAAGATATTGGACGAGCTGTTTGCGAAACAAAAGCAGAAGTTGTGTATATTTGTAATATTATGACACAATTAGGAGAAACAGAACATTTTACAGATAGTGATCATGTTCGTGTATTGCATGAACATTTAGGGGAACATTTTATTGATACAGTATTAGTCAATACGGAGTCTGTTCCAGATGAATATTTAAATCAACAAAAACATGAAGAATATTTGTATCAAGTAAAATATGATTTCCAAGGATTACGTGACCAAGGATGCCGAGTGATTTCAACAGATTTTCTTAAATTAAGAGAAAATGGTGTCTATCATGATGGACAAAAAGTCATTGATGAATTATTTACTTTATTACGAAGTGTAAAACATGATTAATGAAAAAGAAGTGGGGAAGAGCAACTGTTCTTTCCCACTCCTATTGTATAGGGAAAGGGGGCTATTATGTCATTTGCATCTGAAACGAAAAAAGAATTAACGCAATTAGAAGTACATATTGAACATGCAAAAGCTGAATTAGCAGCACTCATTCGTATGAATGGGTCTTTGAGTTTATTTAATCGACAGTTTGTATTAAATATTCAAACAGAAAATGCAGCGATTGCGAGGCGTATTTTCGTATTATTAAAACAACATTATCAAATTGAGAGTGAATTACTTGTTCGCCGTAAAATGAAATTGAAGAAAAATAATGTGTATATTGTACGGTTAAAACAAGGAACTAAGGAAATTTTAAGTGATTTAGGTATTATGGAAAACTTGGAATTAATTACACATATTCCACTAGAGATTCGTGATAATGAAGAGAAAATGCGTTCTTATTTAAGAGGAGCATTCTTAGCAGGAGGTTCCGTTAATAATCCTGAAACGAGTCGTTATCATTTAGAAATTTATTCGAACTATGAAGAACATAATGAAGACATTTGTGACATGATGAATGCTTTTGGGCTCAATGCAAGAATGATTGAGAGAAGAAATGGATTTATTACTTATCTAAAAGAAGCAGAAAAAATTGCAGATTTTCTTGCGCTCATTGGTGCAGCGAATGCGATGATGAAATTTGAAGACATTCGTATTGTGCGAGATATGAGAAACTCGGTGAATCGTTTAGTGAACTGTGAAAATGCCAATATTAATAAAGTAGTCAATGCCGCTTCCCGTCAGATGGAAGATATTTTATTTATTGAGGAGAAAGTTGGGTTAGAGGCATTACCTGTAAAATTATTTGAATTAGCACAAGTGAGAAAAGAAAATCCGGATATTAGTTTGAAAGACTTAGGGGAGATTATTCCATCTGGTTCGATTTCAAAATCGGGAGTAAACCATCGTTTGAGAAAAATTTCTGAATTTGCAGAAAATTTAAGAAAAAATATTTCGTAAAAAAATATTTTTTGAGATTTTTTTCGTACTTATAGAGTGAAGAACAATTTGTTCTTTAATCATTCAATGGAGGTACGGAAAAATGAATCATGTTTCATTAATTGGTCGTCTGATTAAGGACGTCGCTGTTCATCAATCTGAGAAGGGAAATTCTGTTTGTCGAAATACTTTGGCAGTGCAGAATATTTATAGACAGAATGATGGGGATAAGCAGACGGATTTTATTCAGGTGATTGCTTTTGGGAAGATGGCGGATCGGATTCAGCGTTTTGTGAAGAAGGGCGATCGTTTAGGAATTGAGGGTCGTATTCATTCGAGACATTATAAGAATCGTGATCAGCAGGATGTTTATGTGACGGAGGTTATTATTGAGGAATGTTATTTCTTAGAGCCTAAGTTGCAAGAAACTGAACCAGAAGAAAATGACGAGTTTGCTTCGATTTTCACGGTTGATGGGGAATAGGAAAAAAGACTTCTTATGATTGTAGTATTAGGACGCCAGTAGCCACCTGCGGTGTCTCTTGGCTAAAATTTGAGCCTAGGTCTCAAATTTTCCTGCGCTAGAAGCCAGATTGGCTTCTAGTGCCCATACTACAATGAGAAGTCTTTTTTCTGTTCTTTAGAATGACATGAATGCGTAAAAAAAGAAGAATTCACTTTTCTATATTAAAAAATATTTTTTTCACCTTTTTTACCTCAAAATAATCATTAAATTTAACTTCAAAATCAAAAACTATACTCTCTAATTTTTTATGAGAAACGACAATAATAGTCTTATCAGAAAAGTTATTTATAAAAACTTTCCAAATTTTACTGAATGTAACGGGATCTATTGCACTAAAGGACTCATCAAAAATTAATATATCAAATTCTACAGCCCTGATTAACAGTCTTGCAAATTCAATTAGTTGTCTTTCACCACCAGAAAGAGTATTAAAATTTACCTCTTCATATAAACGATTACAAATTGTTTTAGGGAAATGATGGAGATTCAATAATTCTATTATTTTTTGATCTGAAATATTCTGATTTAATC
>CALATC010000249.1 GCA_937891475.1 uncultured Granulicatella sp.
GACCAACCAAATGGCACAAGCAGCGGCTAACTCAACCGAAATGGTTGACGGCATGAACCAAAAATTCTATGCCGTCACTCACAACACAGAGTTGACCAAACAACAAACGCAAGCTATCTTGACATTGCAAGACGCATTCGGTCAGACCGATGCAGCCGTTGAGAATTTCGCTACTCAATGGGCTCAAATGATTGCCAACGGTAAGGTCCAAGGGCAAGACATGATGTCAATCATCAATGTTTTTCCGGAAATGAAAAACCAACTTAAAGAAGTAGCTGCGCAAGAATTGGGCATTACAGACATGACCCAAGAGAAATATGCCGAATTGCAGAAAGATGGCAAAATCACTGCTGAAATGGCGCAGAAAGCCTTGTTTGAGTTGCAAGACAAATACAAGGATGCGACAGCTAACTTCTCGACTACTATCGGTGGTCTTGAAAGAACTATCCAGTCTCGTATGCCGGCAGTAGTTGCAGCTTTCCGTGACCCAATTGACAAAATGAAAAACCCATTCTTACAACAGATTGGGAATTGGGTTGCTGATCCTAATACTGAAACTAAGTTTAAAGATTTAGGGGAACACGTTTCCAAAGGTCTAGGCACTATCATGGACGCTTTCTCTAAGGTGTTTAATCTTGGTGATGGTACAGATAAACTTAATGGCTTAATGGACGGTCTTAATAAGTTTGTCGATAATCTGAGCAAGAGTATTGCTAATAACGCCCCTAAAATCGTAGCTTTCTTCAAGGAAACCAAAGACAGTTTAGGTGCAGTTTTCAGCATTGGTAAAGACTTCGCTGGGGGCGTTTGGGAAGTTGCCGTTGACATGATTAAAGGTGTCGCTGGTGCGTTTAACCTCATGACTGGTAACGGTAAGAAGGCTAAGTCACCAGTGACATCACTATCCAAGGCGTTGGGTGGCATTGCCGAACATAAGACGGCTATTAAAACAGTCGGCTCTTTGTTCGCTGCTTATTTCGTAGGCTCTAAAGTTGCAATGGGTATCACGGCAGTCGTCAAAGGTATTCATGCGTGGAGAACTGCCACCGTCGGTATGACTGCAGCACAAAAACTATTGAACCTAGCCCTTGCATCAAACCCTATCGGCTTGATTGTGGTTGCGGTAACCACGGCTATCACTGCCCTAGTGCTACTTTATAAGCACAACAAGAAATTCAAAGCCTTTGTCGATAACATGTTTAAGGCTGCAAAAAAAGCTTTTGACAAAATCTTCAAGGTGACTAAAGAAATCTTTGGCAAAATCATCGATTTCTTCAAAAAGGACTGGAAACAAGTCCTTTTATTTATTGCCAATCCTATCGCTGGAGCTTTTGCTCTGATCTACAAGCACAACAAGAAATTTAAGAAATTCGTTGATGGTATTGTTAAAAATATCAAAGACGGTTTCTCTAACGCTGGTAAATGGCTTGGTAAGACATGGGATGGCATGAAGAAGACCTGGACGGGTGCGATGGACTCAATGACCAAGAGCACCAAGAAAGGCTTTGAAAAAACCAAGACTTACTTCACGGGTGGTGAGAAAGGTATTAAAGCCTTCACTAACACCGCTAAAAAACTGCTTGTCCTTTCGAATCCAGTAGTAGCTGGGTTTGAGTTGATGTATAAGCACAACAAACCATTCAAGAAATTTGTTGATAGCACAGTGGACCATGTTAAGGACATGGCTAAAGGCGTTGAAAAACACATGAGCTCCCTTAAGAAAGATTGGGGCGAAAAGTGGGACAATGTCAAGAAGTTCGCATCTAAAACGTGGGAAGGTATCAAGGGCAATGCTAGTGAAGCGATGATTGCTCTTGGTAAAGATATTGACAAAAACCATAAGGGCATCAATAAGAACTGGTTTGAAGGTTGGGAAAACTCTAAGAAATTCCTTTCTAAAAAATGGGATGAAATCGGAGCGTTAACGCAAGAAAAATTCGGTGTTAACATTACCAAACTAATCACTGATGCCTTAACCAATATCGGTAAATTCTTCAAAGATACGTGGGAAAACGTTAAAAAAGGTTTCGGTGAGATGTGGGATGGCATGAAGAAACTCGCCGGAGACGGTATTAATGCTGTCATTGCCTTGCCAAACGCTGGTATTGACGGTATTAACAAACTGATTTCTGATTTCGGTGGTAGTAAAGAAGCTATCTCTAAAATTCCGAAAGTTAAGTTTGCCGGTGGTACTGGTATGTTTAGCTCATACCGAAACCCAATCACCAAACCTACGTTAGCTACTCTTAACGATGGATACGATAGTCCAGAGACAAACAATCAAGAAATGGTAATCTTGCCTAATGGTAAGTCATTCTTGCCACAAGGTCGAAACGTTGAATATCTCTTGCCGGCTGGCTCTGAAGTTATCAACGCTAGTGAGTTAGCAATGCTCATGGGCGTTGAACGTGGAGCGTTTGCTAAAGGTACTGGTTTCTGGTCTAAAATCTGGGATACGGCTACTAATGTTGCTGGCTCAGTGTGGGATACCATGAAGAACGGTGTTGACAAGTTCATGAAGATGATTGAGTTTGTCACCGATGTCGTTAAAGACCCTGTTGGATCGTTGGCTAAAAAATTCAGCCCTAATGCTGATAAGTTAGCTGGTATGTTTAACCCACTCGGTAACGCTCTTTACAAGAAACCAGTCGAAGAAGCTAAGAATTGGTGGAAAGAACTTTGGTCTATGGCTAGTGCCTCAATGGATGAAGGCACGGTGGCAATGGGTGCTAAAGGTGATGACTATCGTTTCAAAGATAAGGCTAAAGACGCTGGTGCTGACCCGTGGGGTTATTTCTATCGTGAGTGTGTATCCTTTGTTGCCAGCCGTTTGGCTAACCTTGGTGTAAAACCTAGTCTTTTTAGTCACCTCGGTAATGGTAACCAATGGATTTCTGCCAGCGTACCACACTTAAGTAGACCTAAACCGGGAACGGTTGCGGTCTACACTGGTGGTCCAGTATCAAGTAACCACGTTGACTTTGTAACGGCTGTTCATGGCGATACTTACGACGGTGAAGAATACAACTACGGTGGTAACGGTCAGTATCACCAATATGCAGGCCGTCACATTTCTAACGCTGCTACCTTCCTTGACTTTGGGGTGCGTGATAGTGGAGGTGGTGGTGAAGATAATAGTAAACCACTTAAGGACCGCAACAATCCACTTCAAACGTTGATTAAACGACAAGTTGGCGGCATGTTCGAATGGATTAAGAAAACCCTTGGCCCATTGCTCAGCCCTCCGGGTGGTGGTGAAGATGGCCCTCAAGGGACTGGCGTTTCTCGTTGGCGTGAATCAGTAGTTAGAGCGTTGAAGGCAAACGGTATTGAGCCAAACGACTTCCGTGTGTCTAAAATTTTGGCAACAATCCAGCGTGAATCGGGTGGTGACCCTAACGTTCAAAATAACTGGGATAGCAACGCCAGAGCTGGTACACCGTCAATTGGTTTGATGCAGACCATTGGTCCTACATTTAACGCATACAAACACCCCGGACATGACAATATCCGTAACGGATATGACAACTTGCTTGCCGCAATCAACTACATCAAGCATCGTTACGGGACTACAGACGCCGCCTTTAACCGTGTTGCAGCCTATGGCTACGCTAACGGTGGGCTAGTCCACAAAAATGGCGTTTATGAATTGGCTGAAGGCGATATGCCGGAATATGTTATTCCAACAGATATTGCCAAACGTGGTAGAGCATGGCAGTTACTTACTGAAGCAGTGGCACGATTCGCTGGCGATGCCCCACAAGGTAATCACGATAACACTTCAGACCGTGAGCGTGTTTCTGTTCTCGAAGATAAGTTAGATGTCATGATTGGTTTGCTAAGTCAATTGGTAACTAATGGTTCTAACCCAATTGAAATCAGAAATGTTATTGACGGAAGAAGTGTGTCAAACGGTCTCGCACCGTTCATGACGAAAGCAACAAACGATTATGAACGCAGACAAGCGTTGCTAGGAGGTAGCATTATTTGATAGGAATGTCAGTAACTTATGACGGTAAGAACTTAACCGAATTATTCAATGAAGGGCAAGGACGTACCGTTCCAGTGGATGTCACAAAAAACGTGGCAGCTAACTTCAATAATAACTATCAAGACCAAGGGCGTAGACGCTACGGCCAGCAATTCCTATATAGCACCTTGTCAGTCAAACAGATTCAAGTATCGTTTACCCTAGTCGGAAACTACGACTACTTTAATACCATCGCTGAAACGCTGGGTGGGTATCTGAATGTAGATAAACCGAAACCATTGATTTTCGGCGATGAGCCCAACAAGGTTTGGGAAGCTATCCCGTCTGGTCAAGCGTCGCTTGCGGTTGATAAGAACACCGCACCGATTACTGCAACGGTAACGGTTACATTTGATGTTCCGAAAAGTTACGGTGAGAACAAGGCACAAGCTCTAGTAAGTAGTGATGGTGAAACCAAGTACGGTAGCATTAAGAAAGTCTCTACTGGCCACTACAAGGCTACCTTGAAAAACTTTGGTACGGCTGAAACGTATCCAGACATTAAGTTGAAGTTTAACTCAGATAATGGCTGGGTTGGGATTGTGAAGTCTTCTAGCGAAAGCTATGAAATCGGCAACCCTAATGAAGCTGACATGCAAGATGTTAAGCGTTCTGAGGTCCTTTTGGACTATCGAAATGCTGAAGATGTCAGACGAGGGTTTGCGTTAGGTCAAAAAAATGTTGGTCGTTTCAACGATGACACCGAAAACCTAAACGGAACATTAGGCTTGATTGATGTATTCAATCGCCCTAATATTGCCTTAACTTCAAGGGGCAGTGGTACACGTCAAAAGCAAGGGAGTTCTATTTCATGGGAGATTCCAGCGGATTCAAACGGTGAGAAAGGCTCACTTAACGAATATATCTGGTGGCGTGAAGTGTTTTGGTTAGGCTTGCCTAATCAGTACGGCTTCATTAAATTATCGGTAACGGATGAGAAAAATGAATTTCTCTACGGCGTGGAAACCATGAAAACGGCTAATGGTCTTGATTGTGAGTATAACTTCCTTGTCAGCGATGGCAAAGGTGGTTATAAGATTGTCGAGAACAAGCATTTTTACGGTACACACCTAGACGAACATAACCCCTTTAACTCAACTCGTGGGTGGTCAGATATCACCCGTAGAGATGATGAAATCACGTTCTACTGGTGGGGTTCGTATCCTAAATTTAAGATACCAGCTCTAAAAGGGCGTAAATCTAAAAAGATTAATGTCTTACTAGCTGGCATCCAACAGAGCCCGATTGTGACCCACATGTATCTTGATGAAATGTACTATCGTAAAGATTTTGTCAGTGCTACCGAGGATATCCCTAACCGTTTCGGTAAAGGCACGGTATTGGAAGTAGATATGTCTAAAGGGAAAACCTTTGTCAATAATCTGCCAGCGTCTAACGAGCTGACTTATCTATCCGAGCCATTCGGTATCGGCACTGGTGAAACTGAAATCGACATCTACACATCTAGTTGGATAAGAACTGACCCGACTATTGAAATTTCTTGGAAGGAGCGTTATGTTTAATGCAAATTTGGATTCATGATAAAAACATGCGTAAGGTTTGTGCCCTAAACAATAACGTTCCGGGCATGTTGCCCTACTCAAATAGTCAATGGCACACTTACCTTGAGTATTCAACCAGTACGTTCGATTTTACAATTCCTAAAATCGTCAATGGTAAAATGCACGAGGATGTAGCTTACATCAATGATCAAATGTATGTGTCATTCTTCTACGATAACACCTATCACGTATTCTATGTGTCGCAACTCGTTGAAAACGATGATAGTTTCCAAGTAACGTGTAATAATACCAATCTTGAGTTAGCTATGGAATCTGCACAGTCTCGCAAGGCAGATAAGCCACAGAATATCGCTTGGTATTTAAAAGAACTGGACTTACTAGGGAATGCCGGTCTTGAAATTGGCTTGAATGAAATTGCTGATAAAACAAGAACTATCACGTTCGATTCCCAAAGTGGTACTAAGTTAGAGCAACTTCATAGCTTGATGAATCAATTTGATGCCGAAATGGTATTTCGCACCGAGTTAAATCGAGATGGCACTTTGAAGAAGTTTGTGATTGACATCTACCAACAACCAGACGATCACCACCACGGTATCGGTAAGGTTCGAGGGGATGTTATTCTTTACTACCAAAACGGGCTAAAAGGTGTCCAAGTTGCTAGTGACAAGACCCAACTATTTAACGCTGGGTATTTCGTTGGACAAGAAGGAACTAATCTTGAGAGCGTTGAGTTTGAAGAAAAAAACGAGCGTGGACAAGTAGAGTTTTACTCTAGAAAAGGCAGTCCGATGGTCTATGCACCGCTATCTATGGAAAAATATCCATCCACATTAAAAGATAGCGATACAGATAGATGGACACGTAAGGACTTTGAAACCGAGTACAAGGATGTCAATGCGTTAAAAGGGTACGCTATTAGCACGATTAAGAAATACGCTTACCCGCTATTGACCTATACCGTCGATATTCAATCTAGCTTTATTGAAAACTACAAAGATATCAATCTAGGCGATACGGTTAAAATCGTTAACAATAACTTCAGGGGTGGTTTAACCCTTGAAGCTCGTGTGTCTGAAATGGTAATCAGTTTTGATATGCCATTGAATAATTCGGTTGTGTTTACCAATTTCAGAAAGTTGGACAATAAACCGTCTGGCAGCTTGCAACAACGCATCGATGAGATTGTTTCTAAATCTCTACCATACCGTGTCGAGATCACAACCACGAACGGCACAGTGTTTAAAAATGGTGTTGGTCGTTCGACTGTTCGACCAGTCTTGAAACAAGGTGATAGAACAGTTAACGCTACATGGCGTTTCGTAATCGACGGTGCTATTAAGTATGTGGGGATGACCTACGACATGGTGGCATCACAGATTACCCAACCAACCGCCTTAACGGTTTCAGCATGGGTTGATAATAAAGAAGTAGCTTCAGAGGAAGTTACTTTTTTAAATGTCTCAGACGGTAGAAATGGAGTTAAAGGAGATAAAGGCGACCCAGGACCAGCCGGACCTAAAGGTGATAGAGGTAATGACGGCTTACCGGGTAAAAATGGCGTAGGTTTGAAATCTACCACGATTACTTATGGCATGAGCGACAGTGATACTGTTATGCCTACGAGCTGGACTTCCAACCCGCCTATCTTGGTCAAAGGTAAATACCTATGGACTAAGACACAGTGGATGTATACAGACCTATCTAGTGAGACTGGATACCAAAAAACATACATCCCACAGAATGGTTCTAACGGGAACGACGGACTTCCAGGTAAAGATGGCGTGGGGTTGGTAAACACTACGCTACGTTATGCAAAATCAACGGACGGTGTCAATAAGCCGTCTGGGGTTGTGGTAGCAGCATTAAATGATAAGTACCAACCCTCTAACTCTAAAACGGATAACCTTATCATGACCGGTCAACGTGTAAGATTGGAACAAGGCAAGACCTATATCTTATCTGCCGAAACCAATGGTAATTTCACAAACCAACACGTTACGACTACAAGCAACAACGATGCTACGATTTGGCTTGTCAATCCAAGTCTCAGTACGTGGGCAATTATTTCCGACAGTAACACGGCTAATGGTACGAGGTACACGCATAACCGTCCGACCGGTGAGTACGAAATTCGTATCAATACTTACACGACAGATAACTCTATCTGGGTTAAAAACATCGTATTCGAAGACGGTACATGGTCGCCAGATATTCCGACGGTAAACCCCGGTGAATACCTTTGGACAAGAACGACATGGTTCTATTCAGACGGTACGAATGAGCAAGGTTTTTCAGTCGCTAAAATGGGAGAACAAGGACCTAAAGGAGACCGTGGTAATGATGGTATCCCAGGTAAAAATGGTATCGGTATCAGAAACACTAGCGTTCTCTACGGTTTATCTGCATCCGAAACTGTGCCACCTACGGCATGGTATGAGAATCCACCAGCATTAGTTAAGGGGCAATGGTTTTGGACTAAGACGGTCTGGACCTATACTGACAATACCACTGAAACCGGTTATCAAAAAACCTATGTAGCCAGAGATGGTAACGATGGTAATAATGGTATCGCCGGTAAGGATGGTGTCGGTATTCGTAGCACCACGATCACCTACGCACAAGGGACATCGGGTACAGTAGCACCAACGACTGGTTGGACTAGCCAAGTACCTAACGTACCAGCCGGACAATACCTCTGGACGAAAACTGTTTGGAGTTATACCGACAACACGAATGAAACTGGCTACTCGGTTTCTAAAATCGGTGAGCAAGGACCTCAAGGTATTAAGGGTGACACGGGTGCGAAGGGTGATAAAGGAGATGCTGGCCCGAAAGGTGACCGAGGTTTGCAGGGTGAACGTGGTTTAACCGGTCCCGCCGGGCCTCAAGGCTTGCAAGGTCCAAAGGGCGACCAAGGTATTCCCGGTGTCAAAGGTGTTGATGGTAAAACACAGTACACCCACATCGCTTACGCTGACACGGTGTCTGGTAGTGGCTTTAGCCAAACCGACACTAATAAGGCGTTTATCGGTATGTACCAAGATTTCAATGCTACGGATAGCCGTAACCCACAAGACTATCGCTGGTCTAAATGGAAAGGTAGCGATGGGCGTGACGGTATCCCAGGCAAGACTGGAGCAGACGGACGAACACCTTACGTCCACTTTGCCTACGCTGATAGTGCCGATGGTCGAACTGGCTTCAGTCTGACACAAGACGGCAATAAGCGATATTTAGGTGTATGTACTAACTTTGATAGAACGGATAGCACTAACCCCGCTGATTATTCTTGGAACGACATGACGGGTAGCGTGTCAGTCGGTGGTGAGAACTTAATTCGTAACTCAGCATTCCCAGAAACGCTTGATAACTGGGGTTATTGGGAAGTTCCGCAGAAAAATGCTAACCTATCCATTTCAAGCCATGGGTTTTATTACAATGGCTCGAAACCATTATTCTTGCTACGAACGGCATCCGCGTCGCCGGCATCTACGCTGAGATTTCCAGTTAAACGCAATACCGTCTATTCATTTAACATCCAGACGTTTGCCACTGGTAACATTAAGGGCGTAAACATCTATTTCCTTGGTCGTAAGTCGAATGAAACAGATAAAACATTCTCTAAGGTCGTTAACTTTAAATCACACACTGGCTCGCCGTCAACCACACAGTTGGTTAAATGGCACCTCACTTTCAACACCGGTGAATGTGATGAAGGCTTTATCCGTATCGATAACACTGGTACAATCAACGGCAGTCAGTCGTTGCTATTTTTCACCGAACTGGACTGCTACGAGGGTACCACTGACCGAGCGTGGCAAGCGTCACCGAAAGACCTAGCTAGTCAATTAGATGGCAAGGCTGATAGTGCGTTGACACAAAGCCAACTAAACCGATTGAATGAGATCAACTCAGTTATGAAAGCAGAAATCGAAGCAAAAGCATCCCTTGATACGCTTAACCAATGGGTGAAAGCTTACCAAGATTTCGTGAATGCAAATAATACCAATCGAGCACAAGCCGAAAAAAAACTTGCGGATGCAAGCGCCCGTGTCGCAAAACTAGAGAACAACCTGAACGATATGTCAGAGCGTTGGAACTTTATCGACAGTTACATGGCATCTTCAAATGAGGGCCTTGTTATTGGTGAAACAGATAACTCTAGTTCTATGTTATTCAACCCAAACGGTCGCATTTCAATGTTCTCAGCCGGTAATGAGGTGATGTATATCTCGCAAGGTGTTATTCACATTGAAAATGGTATCTTCTCAAAAACTATCCAGATTGGTCGTTTTAGAGAAGAGCAAGATTTCATTAACCCAGACCGTAATGTAATTCGTTATGTAGGAGGTAAGTAAGATGGCAGAATATTGGTCGCAGGAAGAACGGGGCTACCGTGTTCGAATGACGATTGACCAAGTCAGTCAGAATGTCGAAGCTAATACCAGCACTATTCGTGTTCGGTTGACTTTATTTAACCGTGAAAAAACGTTCACGCATATTTGGTGTAAGTGGTATATCGACGCTTTTGGTCAATACATTGGTGACATGGGCTTTGCTGACATGCCACAACAGAACTCACAAGTTCAATTTATTGATAAGACTATTACCGTCGAGCACAAGAGCGGAAACAATGTCTTTGGCTCGATTGCTTACTTCCATAGCTATGGTAATGGTTCTGGACCTCAAGACTTAACCGTTGGTCCGTATACCATCACTTTGGACCCGATAGCCAATGCCAGCCTCTTAACCATACCTAGTAATATCACGCTAGGTGATAGCGTTAATTTCTCTATCACGAAAAAAGTTTTATCAGCCAGGCACACACTTAGGTATTCATGGTATGGGCACAATGATACGATAATTGAGAACGTTGATACATCATATAGATGGACGATTCCGGAAAGTTTTGCCAACGACATTCCTAATGGTCCGTCTGGTTGGGGAACTATTTTTCTAGATACTTACGTTGGCGGGAAACTGATTAACACGCAATCAAAAACATTTACTGCCGGTTTATCGTTGAATAGAGTTAAGCCTTCGTTTTCTAAAATTGCGTTAGCCGATGCCAATGAGTTAACAAGGAATATCACTCAATCGGATAGGTATTTCGTTTCCGTGCTATCAAAAATCAATGCACGTTTCGATAACGTTCAAGCAAAATACGGAGCATCTATCACGGGCTACTTTATGGAAATTGTTGGGAATAATAACACGATTTCTGCACCTAGCGGAACTTTTCGTGAAATATCCGTTAACAAAGATACACAATTTACGTTAAGAGGATACATTGAAGATAGTCGAGGGATTAGATCTGACCCTTATGAAACGACCATCACTGTTTTAAATTACTTTAGTCCAACGTTAAGGTTTGAAGTGACCCGAAGCGGTGCAACCAATAGCACGTTGACCATCAAGCGTTTTGCCAAAGTGGCACCGTTAATGGTTGACGGTGTTCAGAAAAACCCAATGAAACTAACGTTCACCACTCGAAACGTCGATTCCGATACAGAAACTATCGACAATGGTGGAGCTGGTGGTAACTGGTCGCAGATTTCTGAATTTAACGCATCAAACGCAAACCTTGGTAATTCATACCCAGCCGATACATCCTATATCGTGGTTGGTAAGCTGGAAGATAAGTTCACTAGTGTATCGTTCCAAGCTACAGTCACGGGTGACAGAATCGTGATGTCTTACGACAAAGAGGGCATCGGTATCAATAAATATCGAGAAAAAGGGGCGTTGGATGTTGACGGCTTGATTTACTCAAACCGCAAACAGATTCAGCACCACAAACTGACTGAGCCAAACGGAACAGCCATCGATAACAAAGTAGCTAATTTAAACGACTATAGAACCACTGGTTTCTATTCTATTTTAGGGAATTACAAAAATCATCCAGCTTTGGGCGAGGGTGCTTATTTGGAAGTCGTGGAAAGTTTATCCGGATATCACCAAACGCTAACGACTGTATCTGGTCGGATGTTTAAACGGACAGTGACCAATAATTCCAATGGCTCGTGGATTGAGTACACGCCTAAGCCAGAGAAACCGGAACCAGCGATTGTTAAGAAGCAAACTGACTTAGGATGGGATGTCAAACTAAACCTTGTAAAAAAAGGTAGCGTGGTTACGGCAAGCCTCGTTCGAGACGTTCATAAAGTTGAAGGAAATCTTGAATATGCGTCTTTAACAGAAAAAATTCCAGATGGTTTTAAACCATCAACACAAGTTCATTTGATCGCTAACAAAAATAGCAGTTCTAAATTCATCGGTTCCGCAGTCTGGCACTTATCACCAGACGGCAGTGTTAATTTAACTAACCAACTTGCCGATTCAGCCGTTTACACCGGCACAGTCACATATCTAACAGAGGATAATTAAGAAAGGAAAATAATATCATGTCACTTAAAATTACAAAACAACGCACAATCAATGCAGAATTTAATGTTGAAGAAGAAGGAGCTACAATCCTTGTGAAACAAACATTCATCAGCGTAGATTCCAATGCAGTTTCTACAGTTCAAGAGAATTTACTTAACGCCGAACTCTACGCTAAACATCGTCAAGAAATGCGTACAGACGAACGTGCTCTACGTGAGTTGCGTTATAAAGTAGAAGATGAGATTTTGGCTGATACTACACAGGCTTGATGCGTTAAAAATGGGGGTTAAATAAATATTTTAAGGAGTGTTAAATGCACAAACCGGACGGCATTTTTGGCGTGTTTGAAGTCGTCAAAGATTTCTATGAGCATGGCATAGACGAACACCTTTGGGTGTTTCTACTCATGCTTGTTATCGTTGCTGATATCGTTTTGGGCGTGTCAAGGTCATGGGCTTTCCACGAATTTTCGAGCCGTAGGTTTCGGAAAGGGTTGGTTAGCCACACGGCTATGTTGATTATCGTAACAGTGTCCTATCCGTTTATGGTTTTTATGAATCTAGGCGGTGCTATGGATGCCTTTATCTTCGCCATGTTATCAGCATACGGGGCTAGCATTTTAGCTAGCTTATCGGCTCTAGGGGTTGAAATTCCCTTTATTGACAGATTTGTCAAGAAAAATATTGATAAGGATAAATTTAACTTAATTGAGGAGGAAGAAGAAAATGATTAATTTTAAACTACGTTTGCAAAACAAAGCTACTCTTGTAGCTCTTATCTCAGCAGTATTTCTCATGTTGCAACAATTCGGATTGAATATCCCTAGCAACATTCAAGAGGGTGTCAATACATTCGTTGTGATCTTGGTTATTCTTGGAATTGTTACTGACCCAACTACAAAGGGCGTTGCAGATAGTGAACGTGCATTGAAATACAACGAACCTCGTGAGGACTAGCTTATGTCTAGACTCATGACCTCTATCAATCAAACGGAAGGCGGTGATGTCCTCAAAAGTGGGGATGTTACTTCCGTCTTTGGTTTTGAAATTTTAGGGGCTGATGGGAAACGCAAGGAGCTATCCGGCACTGGTAAGCTCACGCTGTCAAATGACGAAACCGTGGCATTGTATCAAGATGTTACCGTTGAGAATGGGGTGTTCTCATTCTCAATGGGGAACGTAGTTGCTACTGGCACTTACTACCTTGAAATTAAATTAGATGGGCATATTTTTCCATCTAACAATTTTAAGGTCAAAGTGAAGAGCTCACTGAATGCGGACAGCGCTATTCCATCGGACAAGAGCCCTAAATTAAAACTACTAGCGGATGAATTGCGAGATTCTGGTTTAATCACTGGCAGTGATACCACGGAAGACCTCGTTAACATCTACAATCTAGCTAAAATTTGAAAGGAAAATTAAATGAGTAAATTACATGATTTTGCCCAAGCCGTTGGTGCTGATATCAAAGAAATCAAAACAACCCTAGCAGGCAAAGCCGATAAGAGTTCGGAAGGTGTGACAGAAGAACGCTTGACTCAAGCTATCACGCAAGCTAAAGCTGACATCATTGGTAATGCACCAGAGGAACTTGATACACTCAAAGAAATCGCTGATAAAATCAGTGCAGCGGGTGGTAATACCGACAGTGGGATCATCAGTAAAATGACCGAGCTTGGTACTCGTATTGATACCATCGAACAAGAAGACCTTGTGAGCGTATATACTGCAGCGAAAGCGTGAGCCTATGAGTAAGTTCACAGAATTTGCTCAAGCTGTAGGGGCGGATATCAAGGAAATTAAAGATAAACAATCTTCATCGTTGACTGTCAGCCAAGCGTACGGTTTATTTCCAACATATAATAACTTTTTCCTACAAGTTATGGAACAAAATAAATGGGCGGCAGACCCACTTGTAACAAAATCACAATTACCTACAAGCGAAATTGACGCTTTAAAACAGAAGGTCGAAGAGTTGGAGAGAACTATCTCGGAGATTAAACAGAAATAATTTGAGAAAGGAGACCTATGACATCTAAAACACAGTTATTAAACACTCTTGAGAGCCTAGTCAATCAACGTGTCACTGTTCCTACTAACCCTTATGGCGGGCAGTGTATCAGCTTGATTGACTACGTTTTACAATATGCGGGTTTATTTAATCTTGATTTCAGCTACTTAAATGCGATTGATGGATTAAGTAGAGCAGAAAGCCAAGGGCTTAAGGTAACACGATTTAACGGATCTAACAATCCGCCAGTAGGCAGTGTTTGGGTAACTAACTGTTTGCCGTATCATCAATTCGGGCACATTGGTTTTGTGGTCGCAGAAAACCCAGACGGTACAGTTACTACAGTCGAACAGAATATCGACGGTAACGCTGACTGTCTCTATAATGGTGGTTGGACACGCAAAGTAACCCGCAACCTCGATAGTGCTGGTAAATTCAGTTATATTGACTGGAGTGCACCAAGTCAACAAATGGTTGGTTGGTTTGAATTACCATTTGACGGCATGACTGAAAACGCCTATTTTATCGATGTATCAGCGTATCAACCGGGTGACTTGACTAGTATCTGTAGTGCCAGTGGTACTAACAATACAGTTATCAAAGTAACCGAGGGCGTGGGCTGGGTTAGTCCAGTGGCTACTCAACAAACAAACACAAGTAATTGTATCGCTTACTACCACTTTGCACGTTTCGGTGGCGATGTTGCAACAGCACAAGCTGAAGCTAACTATTTCATCAGCAACTTGCCATCACATCCACGCTATCTTGTGTGCGACTATGAGGATGGGGCTAGTGGTGATAAACAAGCGAATACTAATGCAGTATTGGCATTTATGGATGTTTGTAAGGCGAATGGTTTTGAGCCTATCTATTACAGTTACAAGCCTTACACATTGGCTAATGTGTATGTAGATCAAATAACTGCTAGATACCCTAATAGTCTATGGATTGCAGCGTATCCAGATTACGAGGTACGCCCAGAGCCTTATTGGGGTGTGTATCCAAATATGGAACATACACGCTGGTGGCAGTTTACATCAACCGGCCTAGCTGGTGGATTGGATAAGAATGTCGTCATCATTAATGACGGCGATAGTTTAGTAAATCAGAAAGAGGAAGAAGAAAATATGGATTATGTAGTACGTAGCGAAAGCGGAAGTCAAGGATATGTTGGTGTAGTTAACGGCCGTGTATTCGGTATTGGTTCAATGGGTACAGTAGACGCTCTACGTTCAGCGGGTGCCAAACACTTGACCTTGCCAGACGATGATTTTGACCGCTTCTTGAATAGCCAATCAAACGACACGGCAGCAGTATCTAAAGCAATCAGTGAAGCTAGCGCATCAGTGGTTAAAGCGATTGAAGAACGTGCACAAGCAACACAAGGTCAAACTGGTGTATAATTAAATAAAAGAACCACGAAAACTAAAAAACGAAAAGGAGTATATCACCTCCCGACAGACCACAGTTCGGACATCATGGTGGTAGTGGTCGAAGCCTCAGCATTTTGTTGGGGCTTTTTTTGTGTTATAATAGTATTGGTTTTGAGAATAGCCTTCATAGGTAGACGCCGCCCTTTTATGGGCGGTTTTTTATTTTGCAAAAAAAACTAAATTTCTTTATCAAAAGTGTTGACTTATTATGGTACATGTACTATAATATAAATGAAGATAAGGAAAGGAAGTAAGAACAATGAAAAAAGAACTTATGACAAACGCATGGGAAATCGCTAAAAACGCCGCTAAAAAATTCGGCGGCAAAGCTATTGAATATATTGCAGGAGCTATGAAAATGGCATGGACTGCTATCAAAGATAATGACACTAGCCTTGCTAAATTCCAAGCAGTTGAAGCTAAAATGCGTAAATCTGGTAAATGGTCAATGATCCAAGTGCTAGACGCTGCTAAAGTGGTTAACTTCAACGAAGTAATGCACAAAGTAGGTGCTTACTACGGTATCGAAGTAGTAGCTGACGGTTCTAACATTGGGACTTACTACATTTCTGAAAAAGTTTGGGAGGTAGCATAATGGCTAATGCACAAGAAAAAGCAACTAAAAAATGGAACGAGCAAAACAGAGAGCACCGCAATTACTTGTCAAAACGCTCGTCCGCTCGTAGCTTTATCAGAAATCATGCTACAGGCTCGGATTTGAACGAGCTAGAGGAATTGATTGCAGAAAGAAGGTATGCACTTATGACTGAGACTGAAAAAGAAATCAAACAATTAATCGAAGATGTCTATGCAGAAGAATTGAAAGAACAATCTTGGGAAGATGTCGCTGACATGCTCGACTTTTGGAGAGATAAAGACGGCCATCTTCTAATAGAGGGTCGTGGCATGAAACCAATCGACGGTGTGGATTATGTGGGCTACGCTGATAATGGTGTAATCTGGGAACGATAAAAGACTAGGGTTATCCTAGCCTTTTTGTGTATTAACGATAAATCATTAGACATTTAATCTAAATAGAGGTACACTATAGATAGTCATTTTTATTTGTTTCTAGTCGCTTGGTTTTATTCTGTTATCAAACGACTTTTTTGTCCACCTTTCTGTCCACCTTTTTCAAAAAACTACGAAAATAAATAAAAATAAAAACTATAAAAACCTAGCAAAATCAAGTATTTATAGTTTTCATTTATTTTTATATTCTACATCTTTTCGTTGGCAGGGGACATTTTTAAGCCTTTAACCATGCGGTTTTAAGCCATTCTGTCCACATTCTGTCCACATTTGTTTTATTTTTTCGTCGTTTCGTGATTTCTGCTCTTGTAATTGGTGGGCATAGACTTCCAGTGTGATGTTTAGATTCTCATGCCCTAAAACTTGCGATACAGAAATTAAGTCAATATCGTGGGCTATTAAGTAGCTAGCGTAAGTGTGCCTTAACGAGTGGACACGTACTTCACGCCCAACAATTTTACGCAAGGTCTTATTAACTGCATTGTTGGATAACGAGGGTAGCAGTCTACCGTCCTCGGTAGGTGGTAGCTGGTCGATAAAATTTATAAAATCATCATCAAGCGCTATCTCTCGGATACTGCTTTTTGTTTTGGTCGGTAGAAAACCAGTATTATTTTTATAGTCCCATGTTTTATTAACAGATAACATGCCAGTATCTCGGTTGATATCATCCACTGTCAAGCCTAGACACTCAGCAAATCGGATACCAGTTTTTGCGATAATATAGAGTGCTGCATAAGACGCATATTCTGGATGCTTGCTTGTCTCGTAGATCAATCGCTCGTATTCCTCGATCTCTAGGAATTTGGTTTCAATATCACGCCCTTTGTTCTTAGCATTGATTTTGGCGAACTTGCAAAAGTTACGCTTGATATAGCCTTCATGCACTGCCATTTCAACGCATGATTTGACATGCACATTAAAACGCTCGACAGTATCTTGAGCGTGAGTTTTAGCGTAGCTATTCAGCACACGTTGGTACTGTGTAGCAGTGACAGATTTTAGTTTCTTGTCGCCAAAAAATAATTCTATTTTGCGTTGAGTGTTGATGTATGCCTTGTAAGTTATTTTAGAAACGGTGGGTTTCTTATAGACTTCACACCACTGCTTGAAATAAGCGTAAAGAGTAATATCTTCATCAACATTCAAGCCGTCTTGTATTTTCAGCTCCATCTCAGCAGCAGCCTTGATGGCTTCAGATTTAGTACGGAAACCACCCTTTGACTTTGGTTTGCGTTTCCCAGTCGAATCGTAGTAGTTTATCCGATACTCCCAACCGTTTTCTCGTTTACGATATGATGCCATTGTTTAGTCCTCTATTATGGTATAATAAAAGGGTGGTGGTATTAATCTCACACACTCCCTTGATATAGTTTGGCCAGTCGAAAGACTGGTTTTTTTATTGGGTTAATCCATAAGCCCTTGTTGTTTAGCCCACTCAACTTGACTATCATGCCAGTTTTCGCGTGCTTGTTGGTCTGATTGTTCTCTTGCTATCTCAGGAGAATCGGAAGGCACTCCACCATACCCCGGAGTATACCCATATTGTTCAGTTGCTTGGTCTACTTGTGATTGCGTAGGGCCTACACCGTCAATAGGTTTTTCTTGCTGAGGTTGAGAAGCTTCGGTTTGCGTCTGTTCTTGCGGTTGCTCTAAACTTGAACTGCTAGAAACTTTTGAGGTCGAAGAAGAACTATGCTTGCTTGACTTTTTGGAGTGTTTTGTTACTTTGACAGTCTTAGACTGTTTTGTTTCCTTCGGTTCCTTCCCAGACCGTGGCACAAACATTAAGCCAAGACAGAATAAAACTATAATTGTTAAGACTGTCTCTTATAC
>CALATC010000250.1 GCA_937891475.1 uncultured Granulicatella sp.
TTTAAGAGTAGAATTAAAAACGGCTACTTAAATATTCTTGCAATCTTAAATACATTTTTTCATTTCCTAATAATTTATACAAAAACTTAGCTTGTTCATAATACATAAGAATATCTTCGTCTGACAGAAAATTATCTCCAATGTTCGCTAATAAACAATATAAGTCGGCTAATAAATAGATACTACTATTTTGTTTACAGATATCGATTATTTCTAAAAGCTCTTCCAAAGCTTCTTTTGTAACTTCATTTTTCACTAAAATCCGAGCATAATTATATCTAATTTTGATTACCTTATGTAAATTATCCTGCTTTGACATATCTACTTCATAACTCTCTTCCATGAGAACTTTATAAAGCTGTTCATATTTTTCAATTTCATCACTTTCAAAATAGAATAGTGCTAGAGTATTCAAAAAATCTAAATAGTATTCATCATTCTTTTTTATTTTTTTACATAAGTGTTCCATCATTTCTATTGCTTTAACAATATCTTTATGTACATTAAACGCAACAATTGCCTTTATCCATTCTAAGTATATTAAATCTTCTTCTAACGTAATTTTTTGTTTCTTATTCAACTCCAATGACAAACAATATTCTAATTTACTAAAATCTCTTTGAGCTAAAGCATCATCAGCTATTTTTTTAAATGATTTTAATACAGAATCTGTTCCTTCTAACTTTGTATTAAAAAAATAGTCCATACTGACATTGAGGCGAACAGATAATTTCTTTAAAATTGAAGCACTAGGATCATAATTTTGATTTTCAATTCTACTAATTTGACTTTGTTTACAAATTCCTTCTGATAATTCCTTTTGTGTTAAATTTAATTCCAACCTTCTATGCTTAAGACGTTCTCCTAACAAGTGACTTCTCCTTTCTAAAATAGACTAAGCTAATATATTTTCCATATCTTGTGACTCATTATTTTTTACTTGTTGCATTCCTTTATCCATCATTGTTTGAAATTCTTCTTCAGTCATTGTTTCACGGATAGGAAGTTGCTTCTGAGGGACGGTTAAAGAAAATGGAATTCCATTATTCATAATAATTTGTCGATAGAATAAATCAATCGCTACTGCTCGAGAAAGACCAATCTGTGATAAAATTTTTTCTGCTTGTTCTTTAATATTTTCTTGAATTCTAACATTTACACTAGCTGTTTTCATACATATTTCTCCTCTTATATGATTACACTCATTATACCATATATGTTGCGTTATGCAATACATCTAGAGCAATCTCAACTTCTTTATCAAAAACCAATTGAAGTAATATCTCCTTCTAACCACTCTTCCACAAAAAGAAAAAGCCCTTAGCGAGCTTTTCCTATTATAATGTATTAATATCAATCTACAGTGACTTCAAAAAGTGTTTTTACTCCAGACCATCAAAGTCTTCGAATTTTACTGAAGCTAGTTTTGAAACTCCAGATTCTTGCATTGTTACTCCATATAATACATCTGCTTCTTCCATTGTTCCTCTTCTATGTGTAATAACAATGAACTGTGTATTTTTAGTAAATTCTTTCAAGTAACGACCATATCTTGCAACATTTGCCTCATCTAGGGCTGCTTCTACTTCGTCTAGTAAGCAGAATGGCACTGGCTTCACTTCTAAAATGGCAAATAATAATGCAATAGCAGTAAAGGCACGTTCTCCCCCTGATAATAGACTTAAGGACTGAAGTTTCTTACCAGGTGGTTGAGCAATAATCTCAATTCCAGTTTCTAATAAATTCGTAGGATCTGTTAATTCTAAAGAAGCACGTCCTCCTCCAAACAATCTTGGGAATGTTTGTTGGAATTGATTTGAAATAGCATCGAAAGTTTGTTTGAATCGACTCGTCACTTCCGTATCCATTTCTGTAATCGTGTCTTCTAGATTTTTCTTCGCATCTAATAGATCTTGTTGTTGAATTGTTAAAAATTCAAATCTTTCTTGAACTTTATCGTATTCTTCAATCGCCATTAAATTAACTGCACCCATTTGTTCGATTTGTTGTTTTAAGCTACGAACGGCTTTTGAAGCATCTTCAATTGACATCGTTAATTCTGTTTTCTCGATTGCTGCTTCAAATGTTAATTCATATTCTTCACTTAAATATTGCAGTTTTTGGTCGATTGCTAATTCAAATCGATTTGCTTTTGTTTCAACTTTTGATTGTTGTTTCAAATACTCTTGTAATTGATGTTGCGCTTGATTACGACTGACTTCCGTTTGCTTATTCAATACTTCTAATTGAATTCTCTCTTCTTTCAGTGCATCTAATGCTTCTTCTAAAGTAGTAACAGTTTCTTTAATTGCTTCGTAATCTTTTACGGTTTGGTTGTAATCTGCTTCATTTTTCTCTTTCAAGTCATTTTGTTCATCTTTTTTCGATTCTAGTAAATGAACTTGTTCTTCTAAACGTTTTAAGGACAGCTTTTCTTGTTTGAATTCTTTCTTTTGATGTTGGACTTGCTCTTGAATACGAGCTTTTTGTGTCCCCACTTCTTGTAATTCTTGTTGTTTTTCTTGAAGCTGTTGCGTACGGTCTTCTTGAGATAATTGTAAATAATCCAATTCTTTTTTAACCGCCTGATTCTCTTTTGTAATCGTTCTTAACGCTTCATGAGTTTCCACATATTGCTGTTCTAATTGTTCATACTGTTGAATCGATTCATCTAATTCATATTGTTGACTTAATGTTTGACGACTAATTTTATTAAATTCATCTTTTGAGAATTGTAATTCTAAGCGTACTTCTTGTAATTGTTGTTTTAAAAGGGTTTCTTCTTCTTGAATTGCTGTTCCTTTTTGAACAATTTCGTTCCATTTCGTTTCCAACTGATTCCATTTTTCTGAAACTTGCTTCTCATACTCTTTCAACTGATTCAATTGTTGTTCTAACGTTTCTAATTGACTATTCCGTTTTACAAGAGATTGTTGTTGATGGTTTTTAGAAGCCCCACCGGTCATCGAACCACCAGCATTCACAACATCTCCCTCTAAAGAAACAATACGATAACGGTATTGCAATACTTTAGCAATTTTCATCGCATCATCCAGTGTTTTAGCAACGACAGTTGTTCCTAAAATATTTCGAACAATGGATTGATACGTTTTTTCCACATGTACTAAGTCACTAGCAATTCCAACATAGCCTTGTAAAGAGAATAATTGTTGTTGAATCGTATCTGGCATTCTTTTCTCTTTAATAATCGTTAGTGGTAAGAAAGTTGCTCGTCCTAAACGGTTCATTTTTAAATAGTCAATTGCTTTTGCAGCAGCTTGTTCATGCTCTACTACAACATGTTGACTACTTGCACCTAGAGCAATATCGATGGCTAATGTAACCTCATCATCTACTCGAATTAATTCAGCTACGGAACCAATGACACCTGCGATTTGTTTCTTTTGCTTTAAGATTTCACGAACCCCTTGATAGTAACCGGCATAATCTTCTGAAACTTGTTTCAAACTATGATAATTGGCTTGTGTTTGTTGTAATTGTCGCTCAATCTTTTGTTTTTGTTCTTGTATCGTTTGACGTTCTTGACGTAAACTGTCTGCTTGTTGACGATAACTATTTAAGTCTTCTTGTTTAGCATTAGTCTGTTGAGCTAGATTTTCTTCTTTTTCCACTAATTGAGCAATCTTTTGATCTAATTGCTTTGATTGTTCTTCAAATAATTCTTGTTTTTCTAGTAATTTATCATGTTGATTTTGATTTTGTTCCATCGAACGTTCCAAGTGTTTTTCTTGGTTCGTTAATTTTGAAATTTCTTGTAATTGCTCGATATAGTCACTTTGTAATTGCTTTTGTCTCTCTTCATTACCTTGACTTAATTGTTCTAATTCTTCTACTAATTTAGACCAAACTGATTCAATTTCGTTTAGTTCTACTTCTTTGATGGCAACAGCTCGCTCTAATTCAGCCACAGTTTGTTCTGTTGATTCTAACTGACGAATGACTTCTATTAAGGCTAATTGATTTTCTTCATTGGTACGATTCGCAAACTCTTGTCTTTGTTGATAAACTTTACGTTCACCATCTAATTGTTCCATTTTTTGAATCGCATCAACGTATAAGACTTGTTTTTCGTCTAATTCAGTATTTTTTTCAGCAAGTAATTCTTGTTGTTCTAACACTTTATGCTCTAGCTCTACTAATTTTTGTTCTGTTTTCGTCACGGTTTCTTGTAACTGAGCTACTTCTCTTTTAGCGACTGTCCACTGAGTATTTAAAGTTTCAATTTCAACGGCTAATAAAGCTGTTTCGATACCTTGTAATTCTTCTTTTTTAGATAAATAAACAATCGCTTTTTCCTTTTGTTCTAATAAAGGCGTTAATTGACTTTTAATTTCATGTAAAATATCTTCTACACGATTTAAATGCTCTTGTGTTTGATCTAATTTTCTTTGCGCTTGAGTTTTACGGTCTTTATATTTTAATACCCCTGCAGCTTCTTCAATAATCATACGACGATCTTCAGGTTTATAATTGAAAATTTGTTCGACTTTCCCTTGGGAAATTAGGGCAAAGGAATCCTTTCCTAAACCAGAATCCATCATTAAACTTGTAATATCTTTTAGTCGACAAGCTTTCTTATTAATAAAGAAGTCACTATCCCCATTACGGTTCAATCGACGAGTTAATACAACTTGAGAATGCTCAATTGCCAATTTTCTATCTTCATTGTTAATATGCAAATTTACTTCAGCAATATTCACGGGTTTACGAGTTTGAGAACCCGCAAAAATAACATCATCCATTTTTTTACCACGTAAACTTTTAGCCGATTGTTCTCCTAAAACCCATTTAATTGCTTCTGACAAATTAGATTTTCCACTTCCGTTTGGACCTACAACAGCTGTAACACCTTTATCAAATTCGATAACGGTTTTATCCGCAAATGACTTAAATCCAGACATTTCAATTTTTTCTAACTGCATCCTTGACTCCTTACTTTAAGAAATAACGTTTAATTTTTCTAATGTTCTTCTAGCAGATAATTGTTCTGCTGCTTTCTTCGTCTTGCCTTCACCAATTTCATAACCTTTATCATTCACATGAACTTGTACGGTATAATAACGTGCATGAGAAGGCCCCTCTTCTTTTAGTAATTCATAACGAATGTTCACATTCCCATTTCTTTGGAAATATTCTTGTAATTCTGTTTTAAAATCACCAACTAAAGTAAATCTTCCATCTTTTATTTTTGAAATAATGACTTGTGTTAGAAATTGACTAGCACCTTCAAAACCTTGGTCTAAATAAATAGCCCCTACAAATGCTTCAAAGACGTCACAGAGAACTGCTGGATTTTCATGTCCTTTTGAAGCACGTTCTCCTTTTCCTAATAAAAGATATTTATCTAACTCACACTCTTTTGCAAGTGTCGACAAGCTTTCTTCGCAAACGATTTGCGCTCTTAATTTTGTTAACTCGCCTTCTTTTTTCGTTGGCATTTGTCGGTATAACCAATTAGAAATAAATAATTCTAAAACGGCATCACCTAAAAACTCGATACGCTCATTATAAATTCCTTTGCAATCTTTATGTTCATTTGCATAGGATGAATGAGTTAAGGCTTCTTTTAAATAGTTTTCATTTTTAAATTGTATTTGAAATTCTTTTGCTATTTTTTCTTTAAATTGTTCGATTGAATACATGCCCTTCGGCTCCTTATCATTTCTCTATCTCCCTATTATAAAAGGTTTGATAAAACATTACAAACGATTTTATAATAGGGGCATATTCTAACACGTAAAGCAATAGAAAAGACTTTTGAGTATTGTAGCAAGGTTGACAGCAGCCTCGCTTTGCGAGTCTCATGTCTAAACTTTGAGCCACGGTCTCAAAGTTTCCCTGTAATATTAGCCAAAATGGCTAATATTACTTTTGCTACAATAACAAGTCTTTTCTATTGCTTTACTTTTATTTTTAATAATCAAATATTCGAACCTTATATTATGATTTCTGCCGAATACTAAAAAATTCTGCCCAATAAGGATTTTCAGAATTAAAAATTTCCACTTCAGCATCTGTCATATTATGAGGATAATCTTGAAAAAGATTATAGATGTGCTTTTTATCAAATGAAAAAAGATATTCACCAAAAATTTCTAAATTGTCTATCCACCAAATTTTGTCAGTTTTATTCTTCTTATAAAAATTGCTTAACACCTTAAAAATTTACCTTCTCTTATTTATTTTTTTATGTTGAATATTTAACTTCCATTTTTTACGTAACAAATTTAAAGTAAAAAGAACTTTTCTCCGTAGC